>NZ_JBEXLM010000020.1:0-130453 GCF_040609975.1 Micromonospora sp. NPDC004551
GGCATCAGCCGCCAGCGCGTCAACGTCATCACGAACGCCAAGGGATTCCCCGACCCGGTCGCCGTTCTCCAGATGGGCAAGGTCTGGCGCTCAGCCGTCGAGGCCGGCGGGGGAGTTGGGGCGGTCCACGTCGACGAACTCGATCTCGTCGACCTCCCGGCTGCCGGCGGCCCGCGCGGCGGTGCCGGCGGCCCAGCCGATCGCCGCCCCGGCCAGCGCCGCGGCGATCAGCAGCGTCCAGGGCAGCGCCGGCCGGCGGCCGGCGAGCGCATCGAAGGCGAGGCCGGCCCGGCGGCGGGCCTCCTCGGCGGCGGAGCCGACGAGGTCGGTGGCGTCGTCGGCGAAGCCGGAGGAGTTGCGGCGGGCCGACCGGGCGGCGTCCCGGACGCTGTCGCCGGCCGAGCCGACGGCGGAGAGCAGGTGCTGCCACGCCTGGTCGGCGACCCGCTCGGGCTTGCTGCGGCGGTCCAGCAGGGTGGATCCGAACATCGTGTTACCTCCTCGGGGTGCCGAAGTCCGTCGGCCAGTTCGGACTCCGGTGTCATCCGGCGCGTGACGGTTCGCTCACCGGGGCAGTGCCCCGGCCGGACCCGGCGCAAACCATCATGTCCGGGCCGGTCGGCGCGCCGCCGGACGAACCGCCCGAACGCGCCGGGGCGGGATGCCCCCCGGGAGTGCGCCGGCCCGCTACCCTGGATCGGCGGATCGGCCGGGGCCAGCCCGGCCGGTCGACCGGTCGGGCCCCGCGCCGCGGGGAAAATAGGAGCCCGAAGGTCCGGATAGGGATGCCCAGGTGTGCCCAGTGCGCGAATTGCCCATCCCGAGGGGTGGCGACCGAGGCCGTCGGAGGAATACTCTCGGTCGCGGCCCGCGTACTGATGAGGCGCCCGTACGGGCGAGTGGAGGTGCTCGCGTGAGCCTGTCGATCGTGAAGTCGGTGCTGCCGGGTGGTGTGGTCCAGATCGCCCCGCGAGGGGAGATCGACGTCGACACCGCGTACGAGGTGCGGGAAGCGATCGCCGAGGTGCTCGCCAAGGGCCGCCCCTCCCGGATCGAGCTCAACATGCGGCTCGTCACCTTCATCGACTCCGTCGGCATCAGCGCCATGGTCGCCGGCTTCCAGACCTGCGAGGTCAGCGGCGTCAAGCTGGTCGTCACCGAGCCGAGCCGGTTCGTGCACCGTCAGCTCTGGGTGACCGGCCTCCTGGGCCTGTTCGGCGCGCCCGAGCCCTGGTTCGCCGACACCACCCCCGAGGTGCTTCCGGGCGCCTGATCGCCCCACCCCCGCTGCTCCGACTTCCGGCCGCCGACCTGCGTCGCGGCCTGGGACTTTCGACCCGTTGCCAGCCCGGCTCCGGTACGGGACGATCGTGCGGACCCACGACGGCGAAGGGGTGCCGCTTGCTCAGTAGCGACAGCTTCAGCTACACCGTGCAGGCCCGGTGCACGAGGGCGCACGCGGTGGCCCTGCTCGGCGACCTGAGCCGGCAGGGCGAGCTGCATCCGCTGATCGTGCGGGTCCGCCAACTGCCGCCCCGGCCGGGCGCGCTGGCGAGCTACGCGATCACCGACCGGTTGGCGCTCGGCCCGCTGCATTTCCCGGTGACCTATCAGGCGGACGTGCTGATCGCCAACGAGGACGAGGTCGTGACCGTGGCCCGGCAGCAGCCGGCCACCACGGTGCGCAACCACACCCGGCTGCGCGACGAGCCGGACGGGGTGGTGCGCATCGACGTGGAGATCACCCTGTCCGCGCCGGCGCCGCTGTTCGGCTACGCCTTCCGGCAGGCCCGGGCGGCCCACCTCGGCCTGGCCAGCCGGCTCGGCGCCACCCTGGAGGGGCGGATCACGTGAGTCACCCCCGCCGGCCGGCGGGCACCGCTCGCCGCGCCGCCGGGCTAGCCGGCCGGAGCCGTCCCCACGGCTTGTACGTGGACAGCACCGTGACCACGAGCAGCAGCGTGCTGGATACGGTCGGCGCGACCACCAGGTCGACCCGCAGGTGGGTGTCGGCCGCCGCGGCCAGCGCACCGAGGTGCCGGACCCGCGGGGTGAGCAGGAGCAGCACCAGCGTGAGCACGACGGTGGTGACGGCGAACTTGACCAGCACCCAGCGCCAGCGCAGCAGCCCCCACGGGGTGAGCAGCGCGCTGGCCAGCCCGACCAGCCAGACGAGCACGCTCAGCGGGGCGAACAGCCAGGTGACCAGCAGCGCGGCCGCCGGGTAGACCACCTCGGGGTCGGCCCCGCGCAGCCCGGCCACGCCGAGGGTCAGCAGCACCAGGTCGGCGCCGAGCCACCCCAGTGAGGTGACCAGGTGCAGGGTGAGCAGGGCCTTGCGTCCGGTGGGGGAGAGTCGAGTCATGCCCCGATGCTCGGCCGTCGGCGGCGCCGCGTCGTGGGCCGCGCGGCGACACCCGGTGTACGTCGTGGGGCGTAGCCCGGGTGCCGCCGGCGCGATCAGTACACCGACAGGTGCACGTGGTTCGTGTGGTCGCTCGACGGGTCGCCGTTGCCCCCGCTGTACGCCTTCCAGCCGCTGCTGGGCAGCCAGATCTGTTTGAACCAGATCACGTAGAGCACGGCGAGCGCGTCGGAGTTGCGGATGAAGTAGGCGGCCAGGTTGTTGCCGTACGTCTTGTCGCCGCCGGTGGCCACGCCCCCGAAGCCGTCCTTCTGGGCGGCGAAGTCGCACGCCCGTCCCTTCGGGTGCTCGCCGGAGCCACTGGGCCGGTGGCAGGAGACGTAGCGGGTGAAGCCGGCCGCCTTGGCCTGCTGGAGCGCGTGCAGCGTGCGCGGGGTGATGCAGCCGTCGGCCGGTGTCGGGTCGTCGACGCTGCACGACTCGGGTGGCCAGGAACCGTCGGCGTTGCGCTTGGCCGGCGTGGCGTTCGCCGACGAGGTGCCCTGCACGCTGCCGCCGCCGCTGCTGGAGGCGCGGTCGTTGGCCACCTCCAGGGCGCGTTCGGCCTGCTGCTTGCGCTTGGCCATCACCGCGACCTGCTTGCGCTGTTCCTGGATCTCACCGGTGAGCGCGGCCTGCGTACGGGTGGCCTCGTCCCGGGTGTCGATGAGGTCGCGCAGCGCCCGGTCCTCGTGCGCGGCCACCTGCTCCAGGGCCGCCGCGCGGTCCATGAAGCCCTCCGGGCTGCTGCTGCCGAGCAGCGCCGCGGCGGTGCCGAGCCGCCCGGCCCGGTAGGCCACCCCGGCGATCTCACCGACCTTGGCGTCGCGGACGGTCAACTCGGCGTTGATCGTCTTGAGCTGGGCACTGAGCTGCTTCTGCCGGGTCACCGAGCGGTTCAACGCGGTGCGCGCGTCGAGCCAGCCCTTGCTGGCCGCGTCGAGCTGGGCGCGCAGCGCCGGGGTGCCGCCCTCGTCGTCGCCGGGTGCGGCGGCGAGCAGGCCGGTCGGTGCGCCCGCCGAGGCGGGGGAGACCGGCGTGGTCACGACGCCGAGGGCGAGCGTCGCGACGAGCAGGGCCGCCAACCGGGCGACCGTCCGTCGTACAGGTGCCACTGGGGGCATTCACGTGTCCTTCCGTCAACCGCCGACCGGGTTAGCTGACGGGTTCGGGACGGAAGATCCCTACCGCTGACGCGGATGCACCCCACGAACGTGGTTCCCCGGCTCGCCCCTGCGGGCGATTAGGCGCTGGCCGCCGCAGGCGCCGGTGGGCGCCGCCCGGCGGAGGCCGCGGTCGAGCCTACCGGCGCTGTGCCGGGCCGGCTCCGCTGGTGGGGGCCGGTGTCCCGGTCAAAACCGGCACAAGTGCACAATAGCCACTTGGATTTAAGATTGCCCTAATTACCACTCGACCGCGCCACAGGCTCCCGGCGACGCTCCGGGTTCGATCTGCAACGTCGCGTGGTCGATCGAGAAGTCCTCGTGCAGGGCGGTCCGGGCGGCGGTCAGCACCTCGCCGACCTCGGCGCCCGGGGTCATGGTGAGGTGCGCCGAGGCCACGTCCATGCCCGAGGTGAGGGTCCAGACGTGCAGATCGTGCACCTCGGCGACGCCCGGCACCGCGGCCAGCCGGTCGTGCACGGCGGTCACCTGGAGGTGCTCGGGGGCGGCCTGCACCAGGATGCGGACGGCGGCGCGGCCGAGCCGCCAGGTGCGCGGCAGGATGAACAGGCCGATCGCCACGGCGACCAGCGGGTCGGCCCACCACCAGTCGGTGAGCGCGATGACCACGGCGGCGACGATCACGCCGATCGACCCGAGCAGGTCGCCCAGCACCTCCAGGTAGGCCCCGCGCAGGTTGATGCTCTCCTCGGCGCCGGGGCGCAGCAGCGCGAACGCCGCGATGTTGGCGAGCAGGCCGAGCACCGCCACGGCGAGCATCGGCCCGGCCAGCACCTCCGGCGGCTCGCCGAACCGGCGTACCGCCTCGACCAGGACGTAGACGGCCACGGCGCCGAGCAGCACCGCGTTGGCCAGTGCGGCCAGCACCTCGAGCCGGTAGAGCCCGAAGGTGCGCTGCGGGTCGGTGTCGGCGTGCCGGGTGGCCGTGATCGCGGCGAGCGCCATGCCGATGCCGAGGACGTCGGTGAACATGTGCCCGGCGTCGGAGAGCAGGGCCAGCGAGCCGGTGGCGAACGCGGCCACCGCCTCGACCACCATCAGGGCGCTGAGCAGCGCGAACGCGGCCCAGAGCCGGCCCCGGTGACGCTGCGCCGCGTTGGCCACCGTGCCGCTGTGGTCATGACCTGCGCCCACGCCCACACCCTCTCGTCCGCCGCACCGGCTGGGCTCAATCTATGCTCACATCGCTATGTATGCAAGTGAACCCGGATCGCGGCGCCCGGCGTCAGCCGACCGGGTCGAGCGTGGTGAGCCGCTGGGTGGCCCGGGAGAGCGCCACGTAGAGGGTGCGCACGCCCGACCCCGGATCGGCCCGGATCTCGCTCGGTGCGACGAGCACCACCCCGTCGTACTCCATGCCCTTGGCCTGGAGGCTGGTGACCACCTGGAGCCGGCCGCCCAGGTCGCCCAGCCAGCCGGCCACCTCGTCCCGGCGCGGCACCGGCGTGATGACGCCGACCGTGCCCTCGACCTCGGCCAGCAGCGCGCGGGCCGCCGCCGCCGTGGCGGCCGGCAGGTCGGTCGCGGGCACGGTGCGCTCGACCGGCGCCACGCCGGTGGACCGGACCGCCGTGGGCAACGCGAGATCGGGGTGGACGCGGTGGATCTCCGCGGCCGCCACCGCGAAGATCTCCGCCGAGTTGCGGTAGTTGGTGGTCAGCTCGTACCGGTAGCGGCGGCGCCGGCCCAGCGCCTGATCACGGGCCCGCGCCAGCTCCTGCGGGTCGCCGGTCCAGGCGGTCTGCGCCGGGTCGCCCACCACCGTCCAGGAGGCCAGCCGGCCGCGCCGGCCGATCATCCGCCACTGCATCGGCGAGACGTCCTGCGACTCGTCGACCACCACGTGGGCGTAGTCGCGGTAGTCCTCCGGGCGCTCCCGGGCGGCGGCCCGGGCGGCCCGCTGCCGGTCCGCGGCCGTGCTCAGCTCGCGGACGCCGCCGGCCAGCTGGAACGGGTCCCGCTTCGGCTTCGCCCGCCGCACCGGCTGGCCGAGCAGTGCGTCCAGCTCGTCCAGCAGCGCCACGTCGGCGATGGTCGGCCCCTCGCCGGCCAGGCTCCGGTACGCCCCGGTCAGCAGCCGGATCTCGGCACCGGACAGGACGCCGCCGGCGTACCGCCGCAGGCGCTCCGGGCGGGCCAGCCAGCCCAGCACGTGGCGCGGGTGCAGCCGCGGCCACCAGGCCTTGAGGAACTCCCGGAACTCCGGCCGCTCGATGATCTCGTCCTCGAACGCGGGCTGCTCCGGAAGCCGGCCGATCCGCAGCGTGCGGGCCTGCGCCCAGAGCGCGGCGAGGACCGCGTCGAAGGCCGCCCGGCGCACCTCGTTGCGGCGCGCGCCCCGGGACAGGGTCCGGTCCCGGATTCCGTCCAGCTCGGCCCGCTCCAGCCGCAGCAGCTCACCCCGGTAGAGCAGGCGCAGCTCGGTGGGGGAGTCGGGCACCGCGTCCCGGACCGCCCGCTCCAGCACTCGGCGCATCCGCAGCGAGCCCTTCACGGCCGCCACCTCGGGCGGGTCGGTCCGGGTCGCCGACACGCCGGGAAAGAGCGAGCCGAGGGAGTGCAGGGTTGCCGTCTCCTCGCCGAGCGAGGGGAGCACCGAGGCGATGTACTGGACGAACACGCTCGACGGGCCGACCACCAGGATGCCGCCGCCGGCGTAGCGGGCGCGGTCGGAATAGAGCAGGTACGCGGCCCGGTGCAGGGCGACGGCCGTCTTGCCGGTGCCCGGGCCGCCCGAGACGATCGTGACCCCGTTGCCCGGAGAGCGGATCGCCTCGTCCTGCTCGCGCTGGATGGTGGCGACGATGTCCCGCATGCCGTGGCCGGTGGCCCGGGACAGGGTCGCCAGCAGCGCTCCGTCGCCGACCACCGCCATGTCCGGCGGCGCCGACTCCGGATCCAGCAGGTCGTCCTCGATCCGGGTGACCTTCTCCGCCGACGACTGGATCGTGCGCCGCCGCACCACGCCCTGCGGCTCGGCCGGAGTGGCCTGGTAGAACGCCGCCGCGGCCGGCGCCCGCCAGTCCACCACCAGGGTCTCGGCGTCCTCCCCGCGCACGCCGAGCCGCCCCACGTGCAGCACCTGCCCGGTACGCAGGTCCAGCCGCCCGAAGACCAGCCCCTCGTGCTCGGCGTCCAGCACGTGCCGGCGCTGCGCGGCGTGGAAGACCATGGCGTCCCGCTCGACCAGCGCGCCGAAGTTGCCGACCCGGGCCAGCCGGTAGCCCTCCCGCTCGGCGTCGGCGGCCGACCGACGCAGTTCGGCCAGCCGGGCGTACACCCGGTCGAGATGCCGTTGTTCGACGGCGATCTCCCGTTCCAGGGTGGTCTGGTCGCTCAACGCGGGGGCTCCTGTGGTCAGACGGCGGGCTGAATGAGGGTACGGGCCGCTCACCCGGCCCGTGTCGGGGCCATGCCGCTGCCCGCCGCCCGCCCGTGCGGGTTGCCCGTTATCCGGGCGTTCCCACCCGCTGCCCGGACGTGCCCGCGTCCGTCCCCGTGAGCACCTGGTGCAGCACCCCGGCGACGGCCGTGGTCACCTCGTCGGGGCGTTCCATCATGAGCATGTGACCGGCGCCCGGGCACACGGTCAGCTCGGTGGTGGGCAGCGCCGCGGCGATCGACTCGGCGCACGGCGGCGGGGTGAGCCGGTCCCGGTCGCCGACCAGGGCGGCGGCCGGCAGCCGGCCGAGTGCCGCGAGGGTGTCCAGCCGGTGCTGGGCTCCGATCGAGGCGCGGAACCCGCCGATCGAGCGCAGCGAGGCGCGCGCCACCGCCGAGGTGACCAGCCGGATGTCGGCGGGGTCGCAGCGGTCGCCGAAGAGCATCCAGCGGATGCTCGGGCGCAGCGCGCGCAGCAGCGCGTGCGGCGGGCGCCAGGCGCCGCAGCGGGCCAGCACCCCGGCGCCGGTGGTCTCGGCGAGCCGGATCAACCGGGCGATCCGGGGGGAGAGCCCGTAGACGGTGTGGGTGTGCCCCTCGGCGGTGGTCGAGACGAAGACCAGGCCGGCCACCCGGCCGGCGAACCGGTCGGGGTGGCGGTGGGCGTACTCCATCACGGTCATTCCGCCCATCGAGTGCCCGGCCAGCACGATGGGGCCGGACGGGACGAGCTGGTCGACCACGGCGGCCAGGTCGTCGCCGAGCTGGGCCAGGGTGGCGGTGCGCAGCGCCATGCAGCTCGACCGGCCGTGCCCGCGGGCGTCGTAGGTGAGCACCCGGACCCGGTCGCCGAAGCGGTCGCGCAGGCCCGCGAGCTGGTGGTGCCAGCTGCGCCCGTCCAGCGTCCAGCCGTGCAGCAGGATCGCGGTGACCTCGGCGTCGACCGGCCCGGTCGCGGTCACGTGCAGGCGTACGCCGTCGGGAAGCCGCACCTCCAGGTGCTGCGGCACAGTTCCACCTCCCCGGGCCGACCGGTGTCGTGACACCGGAGTGACCCGGCGGTAACACCGGCGTACCCGCCATCACAGCACGGCAACCGGGGTGGTGAGAAGATTCCCAACCCCGCCTCGCGGGGTCGGATCGGCGACCAGGCTGGAGACATGCCGCCCACCCTCGCCGCCCGGACGCCCCGGGCCGCCCTGGCCGAGCTGCTCGCCGGCAACCGGCGCTTCGTGAGCGGGCAGCCGGTGCACGGCCACGACGTCACCGCCGCCGCGGCGGTGGCCTCGGGCGACCAGCAGCCGTACGCCGTGGTGCTGGGCTGCATCGACTCGCGGGTACCGCTGGAGGCGATCTTCGACCAGACGTTCGGCTCGATCTGCGTGATCCGCACCGGCGCGCACGTGCTCGACCGCGCGGTCTGCGGCTCGATCGAGTACGTGGTGGGGCAGCTCGGCGTGCGCCTGGTGATGGTGCTCGGGCACGAGCGCTGTGGCGCCGTGGCCTCGGCGGTCGACGCGCTGCGCACCGGGACGCGACCCGGTGGCGCGCTGGGCTACGTGGTGGACCGGATCGCGCCGGCGGTCCACGAGGTCGGCGTGGACGACCCGGACGCCCACCCGCTCGCCGTCCGCCGGCACGTCCGGCGCACGGTGGCCGCCCTGCGCGCCGACGACCTGCTGGCGGGCCCGGTGGCGGCCGGGCAGGTGGCCGTGGTCGGCGCCCTCTACGACCTGGCCACCGGCGAGGTGGCGCTGCTCCCGGAGGAGTGAGAAGACAGAACCGCCCGCCGGGTGACCCCGGCGGGCGGTTCGTGGTGTCGCGGGTGAGTGCGCTCAGCCCTCGAAGACGCCGGCCTCGACGAGACGCTTCTCGGTCTTGTCCCAGCCGTGGTCCGGGTGGGTGGCGGCGAGAGCGTTGATCTCGGCGCGGACCTTGGCGGCGTGGCCGGCGGCGGCCAGCACGCGGATCTCCTCGACGAAGGCCTCGGAGTCGGTGCGCAGGTGCGCGGTCTTGCCGTTGGTCAGGTTGCGCACGTAGGCGTGCTTGCCGCCGTTGAGCGGGATCAGGTACTTGAACTCGCCCAGCACGCTGAGGGCGCCACCCTGGCCAGCCTGGCCGGCCCGGACTGACGCGCGCGCGGTCTTAGAGGTGTTGCTCGCCACGGAGGTACTCCTTGCAGACGTACGGGAGGACGGAAACCGTCCGGGGGCTGATGTGCGGTTTGACGCCCGGGGTGAGCGTCAGCCCGCGAAGACGTGCGGCGGCACAGAACCGCCCAGAGAACTGTACACGACCTCGACGCCTGGCTGGTCGTCGCGCCGTCAGGGAGCACAACCAGGTCAGCCTCCCGGGTATTTCCCGGTCACCGGCACCGGCGAATTTTCCGATTCGCTGGCGCACCATCCGTCACACAGGTAATTATGTGTTGCAGAGGCCACTCGGGTGACGAGGTCGTAGGGGAAGACGCACCTCGGCTCACCGGGAGGTCACCGTGCCAACGCGTGGCGTCGTATACGTCCACTCGACCCCGCTCGCCGTGTGCTCGCACGTCGAGTGGGCGATCGCGCGCGTCCTCGCCGCGCCGGTCAACCTGCACTGGACGGCCCAGCCCGTCGATCCGGGGGCGCGGCGCGCCGAGTGCGGGTGGACCGGCAGCCCGGGGACGGGCGCCGAGCTGGCTGCTGCCCTCCGGCAGTGGCCCATGATCCGTTTCGAGGTGACCGAGGAGCCCAGCCCCGGAGTCGACGGGGAGCGCTTCATGTACGTCCCGGGGCGCGGCCTGTTCCGGGCCACCGTTGGCGCGGCCGGTGACATCCAGCTCGGCGAGGACCGGCTGCGCACCATCATGGCGTCCGCCCGGGCCCCGGAGGCGCTCGCGCACGCCCTGGACAAGGCCCTCGGCACCGCCTGGGACGCCGAACTGGAGCCCTACCGCTACGCCGGGGACGGCGCGCCCGTGACGCTGCTCACCCGGGTGGGCTGACGGAAGGTCAAGTTGCCCCGATACGGTGGGGCGCGTGTCGATTTCCCCGCGTCGCACCTGCGTCGCGCTCGCCGCACTGACCGCGCTGCTCGTCACCGGGTGTTCGGGTGAGCCCGAACGGCCCCGGCCGGCCCCGTCGAGCCCGGCGCCGGCCCCGTCGTCGGCCGCCCCCGCCCCGACCGGCGCCGACCCGGCCGCCCGGGCGGCCGCCCTGGTGGCGACGCTCTCCGACGAGGATCTCGTCGGCCAGGTGCTGATGCCGTACGCGTACGGCAGCTCGGCCACGAAGGTCTCGCCCGGGTCGGCGGCCGGCAACCGCGCCCTGGCCGGGGTCGACACCCCCGCCGAGATGGTCGCGAAGTACCGCCTCGGCGGCGTGATCCTGGTCGGCTTCAGCGCCGACGACCCCACCTCGGAGAACCAGGCCACCACCAACGTCGACAACCCGAAGCAGGTGCGCGCGCTGACCGACGGGCTGCGCGCCGCCGCCGGCCGGCTGCCCGCCGGCTCCGCCCCCTTCCTGGTCGGCACCGACCAGGAGTACGGCGTGGTCACCCGGATCACCGACGGGGTGACCCTGCTGCCCAGCCCGCTCGCGGCCGGTGCCGCCGGCAACCCGGCGCTGACCGAGGCCGCCTGGCGGGCCGCCGGCGCCGAGCTGGCCGCCATGGGTGTGAACCTGGACTTCGCGCCGGTCGCCGACGTGCTGGCCACCCGCAGCACGGTGATCGGCTCCCGCTCCTTCGGCGCCGACCCGAAGACCGCCTCGGGCCAGGTGGCCGGCGCGGTCCGTGGCCTCCAGGCCGAGGGGGTCGGCGCCGCCGTCAAGCACTTCCCCGGGCACGGCCTCACCGCCGCCGACTCGCACACCGACCTGCCGGTGGTCGGGCAGTCCCGCGCCGTGCTGGACCGCACCGCGTTCCCGCCGTTCCACGCCGGGATCGACGCCGGGGCCATGGCCGTGATGTCCGCGCACCTGGACGTGAAGGCGGTCGACCCGGGCGTCCCGGCCACCTTCTCCCGCAAGCTCCTCACCGACGTGCTCCGCGGCCAGCTCGGCTTCCAGGGCGTGGTGATCACCGACGGGATGAACATGGCGCCGGCCAAGCGGTGGTCGCCTGGGGAGGCCGCGGTCCGGGCGTTGAACGCCGGCAACGACCTCATCCTGATGACTCCGAACGTGGGCCAGGCGTACGACGGGCTGCGCGCCGCGCTCAAGGACGGCTCGCTGCCCCGGACCCGGCTGGTCGAGGCGGTCACCCGGGTGCTGACCATGAAGTTCAAGCTGGCCGACCGGCCGGCGCCGGCCCTGTCGACGCTGGACAGCGCCGCGCACCGCAAGGCCGCCGCCGACCTGGCCGCCGCCGCGGTGACCATGCTGCGCGGCCGCTGCGGCAGCCCGGTGGCCGGTCCGGTCACCGTCACCGCCTCCGGGGGACGGGACCGCACCCGGGCCGCGCTGGCCGAGGCGCTCACCGCCGCCGGGGTGAAGGTGGTGCCGAGCGGCGGCACGGTGGTGCACCTCGTGGGCTACGGCGACGGCAGCAAGGACCTGCGCGCCGACGCGACCGTGACGGTGGCCATGGACACCCCGTACGTGCTGGCCGGGGCGAAGTCACCGACCCTGCTGGCCACCTACTCGTCCACCCGGGCGTCGATGACCGCGCTGGCCGAGGTGCTCGCCGGCAAGGCCCGCCCCACCGGCCGCTCCCCGGTGCAGGTGTCCGGCCTGCCCGCCACCACCTGCGGCACCTGACCGGGGCGATGCCCGGCGAGCGACCCGGTCCCGACCGGCCCGACTGGTAGCGTCGGCCCCGTCCGCCGCCAGGGAGTCCGGGGGGTCGAGTGCCGTGACCGCGCCGCAGCCGGCCCTGTCCGTGGTGGTGCCGATGTTCAACGAGGAGGCCGTCCTCCCGCTGCTCGCGGTCCGGCTGCGCGGCGTGCTGGACGGGCTCGGCGAGGCGTACGAGGTGGTGGCCGTCGACGACGGCAGCACCGACGCCACCCCGGCGGCGCTGGCCGCGCTGCGGGTCGGCTGGCCCGAGCTGCGGGTGCTCCGGCTGCGCCGCAACAGCGGGCACCAGGCCGCCCTGCACGCCGGCCTGCTCCGCGCCCGGGGCGCGTACGTGGTCAGCATCGACGCCGACCTCCAGGACCCGCCCGAGGTGATCGCCGAGCTGCTGCGCCGGGCCCGCGCCGACGCCCTCGACGTGGTCTACGCCGTGCGCGCCGACCGCAGCCGGGACACCCGGTTCAAGCGGTGGAGCGCCGCCGGCTACTACCGCCTGGTCCGGCGGGTGGTCGGCGAGCAGGTCCCCGCTCAGGCCGGCGACTTCCGGCTGCTCAGCCGGGCGGTCGTGGAGGCGCTGCGGGAGCTGCCCGAGCGCGGCCCGGTGCTCCGGCTGGTGGTGCCCTGGCTCGGTTTCCCCAGCGCCGAGGTGACCTACGAGCGGCAGGAACGCGCCGCCGGCCGGACGAAGTACCCGCTGTCCCGGATGGCCGGGCTGGCCGCCGAGAGCGTCACGAGCTTCTCCGCCGCCCCGCTGCGGGTGGCCACCTGGCTGGGGCTGATCGGGGTGGCGGTCTGCGGGGTGCTCGTGGTGGTGGCCGTGCTGGCCTGGTTCGCCGGCGCCACGGTCAGCGGCTGGCCCTCGCTCTACGTGGCGATCCTCTTCCTCGGCGCCGTGCAGCTGCTCTGCCTCGGCCTGCTCGGCGAGTACGTGGCCCGCATCTACACCGCCGTGCAGGGCCGGCCCGCGTACCTGGTGGCCGCCGACAGCGCCACCGCCCGTCCGGATCCCGCCGAGCTGGCCGACAGCCTGCGGTGACCGCCGTCGCCACCGGCGCCGCCCCGGCGGCCGTCGACCCGCGCCGCCGTCCGGCCGCCCTGCGCTTCGCTCCGGCCGTCGCCGGGTACGCCGCCGTGGCCGCCGTGCTGCTCGCCGCAGGCACCCCGGCCGGCGCGATCGCGCGCTGGACGGCGTACGCCGCGCTGGCCGTGCTGCTCCCCGGCACGCTGGTGTTCCGCGCGCTGCGCCGCCGCCCGCACACCCTGGTCGAGGACCTGGCCATGGGCGCGGCCGTCGGCCTGGTGCTGGAGCTGGTCGCGTGGGCCGCGTTCACCGCGGCCGGGTTGCCCGGCTGGCTGCGGCTCTGGCCGCTCGCCGTGGTGGCGCCGTTCGCCGCCGTGCCGCGGCTGCGCCGGCACTGGCGCGTCCGCCACCACACCGTCGTCCCGGCCGGCTGGGCCTGGTCGCTGGCGGGGGTGGTGGCCGGCTTCACCCTCTACCTGTACGGCTCGTTCCTCGCCGTCAACCCGGTGCTGCCCGCCGACGAGGGGCAGGCCCAGTACATCGATCTGGCCTTCCAGCTCTCCATCGCCGGTGCGGCCACCCACCAGATGCCGCCCGAGGTGCCGCAGGTCGCCGGGGAGCCGCTGCACTACCACTGGTTCGGCTTCGCCCACCTGGCCGCCACCAGCCTGGTCAGCGGGGTGGACCTGCCCACGGTGCTGTTCCGGCTCGCCGTGCCCGCGCTCTGCGCGCTCGCCGCCGTGCTGGTGGCCGTTGTGGGCTGGCGGATCACCGGCCGGCCGTACGCCGGGGTGGTGGCCGCCGCGCTGCTGTTCACCGTGGGCGAGTTCGGCTTCGAGAACGGCTGGCGCCAGCTCTTCGGCAGCCAGGCCACCTTCATCGTCTGGGGCAGCCCGTCGATGACGTACAGCTGGGTGCTGCTGCTGCCGCTGATCGCCGCGCTCGGTGAGATCGTCGGGCGGGCCCGCGGGGTGGCCGTGCCCGCGCTGGGCCGCGGCGCCTGGGTGCTGGCGGTCCTCTTCCTGGCCGCCTCGACCGGCGCGAAGGCCAGCACCCTGCCGGTGGTGCTGGCGGCGCTCGGTCTCACCGCCGCGGCGACCCTGATCGTCCGCCGTCGGCTGCCCCGGGGTGTGCTGGTCGCCGCCGGCCTGGCACTGGCCGCGCAGGTGTTCGCCACCGCCATGCTGTTCGCCTTCGAGAGCCACGGGGTGGTCCTGGACCCCTTCTCCGGGCTGCGCCCCTACGTGCCGACCGGCCGGGCGGCCGGGGTGACCGCGCTGTGGTGGGTGCTGGTCGCGGTGGCGTTCCTGCTCAACCTCCAGCTCCGGGTGGCCGGCGCGGCGGCCCTGCTCGGGGTGCGCCGCGGGCGGCTGGAGCCGGTGCAGGTGTTCCTGCTCGGCGGCGCGCTCGCCGGCCCGGCGATCTACCTGCTCGTGGGGCATCCCGGCAGCAGCAACCAGTACTTCACGCGGACCGGGTTCGCGTTCGGGGTGCTGCTGTCCGCCTGGGGCTGGTCCGAGGTGGCCGAGCGGGCCGCCCTCTCCGCCCGGGGCCGGTGGCTGCTGGGCGCGGGCGCCGCCGCGTTCGCCGTGCTGCTCACCGCGGTGCAGCTCGACTCCGCGATCAGCTCGCCGGCCGTGCCCGCGTACGCGCCGGTGCTGCCCCTGCTGCGCTGGGCGGCCGTGCTGACCGTGCCGGTGGTGCTGGTGTTCCTGTGCTGGCCGGCCCTCGCGGGGCGCTGGCCGGGACTGGCCGGCCGGGGCGGGCTCGTGCTGCTCACCGCCGTGCTGACCGCCGGCGCGCCGGGGCTGGTCATGGACGCCGCCGCGACCCGGATCTACCCGAACGGCGGCGCGTACCCGGTGGTGGCGATGCCCGCCTCGCGGGTCGAGGCGGCCCGCTGGGTGCGGGCGCACAGCGCCCCGGGCGACGTGCTCGCCACGAACGTGCACTGCCGGGAGGTGGTGGACGGGTGGTGCGACGCCCGGTCGTTCTGGCTCAGCGGCTACGCCGAGCGGTCGGTGCTGGTCGAGGGGTGGGCGTTCGCGCCCCGGATGGTGGGCCGGCCGGACGGCCCGTACGCGCCGTTCTGGGACGCCGGCCGGCAGCGCGCCAACGACGCGGCCTTCACGGCCCCCAAGGCCGCCGGCCTGGCCGCCCTGCGCGACCGGTACGGCGTCCGCTGGCTGGTGGTGGACCGGCAGGTCGGCACGGAGGCGCCCGCCCTGCGGACGCTGGCCGACCTGCGCTTCGAGAACGGCCGGCTGGCCGTCTACCGCCTGCGGTGAGCGGCAGGGCCCCTCGTCGACGAGGGGCCCTGCCGGTCGTCCGCGTCAGGACAGGGCGAGCCGGCTGGCCACCGCCTTGCCGTCCGCCTCGAACGCGGCCAGTAGCGACGTCGGCGTACCGGCGGTCACCGGCACCACCACGGTCACCGGCGAGCCGGCGGCCAGGGTCACCGTGCGGTCGCCCGTGGGCCGGTCACCGTCCCAGCCGTACAGGTACGCGGTGCCGGCCCGGTCGGCCCGGAGGGTGACCGAGACACCACCGTCCACCGCACGGGCGTCGGTCAGCCGCAGCGCCTCCGCAGGCAGCTGCGGCACGGCCGCCGGGGCGACGCCGTCCGCCGCCGACTGGGCGATGGTCTGCGGGCTGTGCACGCTGCGCGCGGCGGTGTCCGGGAAGACCGGTGCGCTCGGCTGGCGGGCCGCCGGCGCGTACCCGGGCAGGGTGACCAGGCCGTACCGGTACGGGTCGGCCCGTACGCCGGTGAAGGTGGACCAGCCCAGCCGGGACTGGGAGGTGAGGTCCTGGGTGTCCGAGTCGTAGACCAGCACGTTGAAGCCCATCCGGGCCGGGTCGACCGCGTCCGGCAGCACCGCGAACGGGATGCTCGCCTCGATGGTGTAGCCGGTGTACGGCGCGCTGACCTTGCTGACCACGGTCATCCCCGGCGCGGTCGTCGCGCCCGGGCCCTGGCGGTTGTCGGCGTCCCGCTGCCAGCAGGGCGGGTCACCCTTCGCCGGGTCGTCGGTGACCGGGAAGATGCCCGCCTTGAACACGGTGGAGGTGTCCGCCGAGTTCCCCTTCGGGTCGACGATGATCTCCACGCTGTCGGTGCGGCGCTGCCGCTTGCAGTCCTGCGACACCACCTTCTTGCCGAGCACGTCGTCGGTGACCTGCACGTAGACCTTCAGGGCGTCCTCGGTCCAGGCGATCCGCCCGGTCGCCGACGCGTCCTGCGGCGTGGTGGCCTCGCCCTCCCAGATCCGGGAGAGGTCCAGCTCCGGGCCGGGGTACTCGCCGGGGGCGGCGACCCCGTCCACCGCGTGACCGGTCCCGGCGTGCGGCACCTCGCTGGTCGGGACGAGTTCCAGGGCACCGGTCTCGACCGTGCGGCCGGCGGCGCTGGTGGTGGTGATGGTGATCCCGTAGTCGCCGTCCGTGCCACCGGAGTTGGCGGTGGGCAGGGTGGCGTCGGTGTTGGTGACGGTGAAGGTCACCGCGCCGGTCGCGCCGGGGGCCAGGTCGGGGTAGCTCTTCGTGGCGGCGTCGGCGGCGAACCCCTCCGGCAGGCCGAGGGTGACCTCGCCGTGCTGCGCGGTCTCGCCGTGGTTGCGCAGGTCCACCCGGACGGTACGGCTCTGACCGGAGCCGAGGCTGAGCACCGGCTTGATCAGCGTGTCCAGCTGCGGGTAGCCGCTCGCGCCGGCCCAGTCCCGGAAGATGCCCACCTCGGGCAGCGGCTCCAGGGTGCCCCGCACGTCGGCGACCACCCGGACCGCCCGGTCGGTACGCCCGGCGCCCTGACCGGTGGTCAGGGTCGCGCCGACCAGCTGCTGCTGGTTGGTGTCGGCGCCGGCCGGCACGGTGACGGTGAAGGTGGCGGTCCGCTCGGCGCCCGCCGGCACCGCGCCGCGCAGGGCGCCGGAGCCGGTGGCGGTCCAGCCCTCCGGCAGCCGCAGCGCGACCCGGGGCGAGGTCAGGGCCCGGTCGCGGGGCGCCCGGACGTGGGCGGTGACCTCGACGGTCTCGCCGGGGGCGAGGTCGAACCGGTCGGTGGTCAGGTACAGCTCGGTTCCCCGGGGCAGCCCACCGGCAGCGGCCGGAAGCACCGAACCGCGCAGGATCGCCTCCGGCGAGGTGTCCGCCGGGTCGTACGGGACCCGGCTGTCGACGAGGGTGTAGAAGTCGCAGCGGATCTTCGCCGGGTCGGTGGGGGCGGCGGCGGTGCCGGCCCAGCCCTGTGTGACGTAGTCGCGGCGGGCGTCCACCTCGATCTCCGCCCAGGTCTTCCCGGTGCTGCTCGGGGTGCCCTCCCAGACGCCGAAGACCTGGTCGGTCGGCACCGTCGGGACGAAGCTCGTGGCGCACGCCGGGCCGGCCGCCGAGGTGCCGGTGCCACCCGTACGCAGGAACTTCGCCGGCCGGAAGGGCCGCAGGCCCTCCTTCGAGAGCTGCTCGGGGAAGGCGGTCGGGTCGGCGGCGGCGTAGAAGGCCTCGGCGGCGAACCGGGCGGCCTGCTGGTGGTTGCCGTGGTTGCCCGGGGTCGGCGACGGGTTCATCGTCATCACGATCTCCGGGCGGGTCTGCCGGATCACCCGCACGATCTGGGCGAGGGTGTCGTCGTGCCCCCAGATCCGCTCGGACAGCGGCGCGGAGGCGGTGTACCAGAAGTCGACGCGGTCCAGGTTGTACAGGTTCTCCACCCCGGCCTTGCCGATCGCGGTGCGCTCCTCGCGTTCGCGGATGATGCCGAGGGGCGGGCCCTCCTCGAGGCCGACGGCGTTGCCGCCGCCCTCGCCCCGGGTGATGGTCACGACGCCGGCCTTCGCGCCGTAGCGCTCCTTCCACTGGCCCAGGGTGGCGAGGCTGCCCGCCTCGTCGTCCGGGTGGGCACTGACGAAGAGCACGTCGAGGTCGACGGTGTCGGCCGGGCGGGCGGGGGCGGCGAGGGCCGGGCCCGGGACCCCGGAGAGGGCCAGGGCGAGTGCCGTGGGTAGCAGGAACGCCTTGAGTCGCATGCGGATCCTTCCGGCTGTGGCGGGGTCCGGGCAGCGGCCATCGCCGTCGGACGCGGTGCCGCGCCGACGTGGTGGTCGCGTTCGGACAGTGGTGGAGTGAGCGACGGGACGGCGGGCGCCGACGGGCGCACGGGGTCACCGGGTACGCAGCGGCACGGGGTCGCCGTACACACTGGAAGGCCTTCGCCCGGTGACGCTAGGGACCGGCGCGGCGGCCCGTCAATGCTGTGCAAGATCTTTCTTAATTTGCGAAAGAAACTAAGTCGCCATCATGAGCGCTTGTGATCATGCCTCTCGCCGCGGGGCGCTGTCCCGTGGTGACCGGATTCCCCGACATTTCCGCAGCTCATCACCGCCTTGTCAGGCAGCCGAGACGCTTTCGTTACTTGACTAGATAGTTCGTTCGCCGTAGGAAGGAAGTGTGACTGACGTGGTGACGCCACCGACGAGCCCGGTGAGCCGGGAGCGGTCGAAGGAGATCAAGCGGCTCTCCGTGATCTCCGCCGCCCGCCAGGTGCGGCTGCTCTCCCGTGCCGAGCTGACCGAGCTCACCGGGCTGAGCCCGGCCACGCTCACCCCGCTGGTCCGCGACCTCATCGCCGAGGGCTACCTGATCGAACGCGGACCCGGCGCCTCCCGGGCCGGACGGCCGCGGGCCATGCTGGAGTTCAACCCCCGCGCCGAACTGGTCGCGGCCGTCTCCCTGGAGCCGTCCCGGATCAGCTACGAGATCGCCGACAGCGACGGTGCCGTGGTCGCCCACCGGACGGTCCGGCTCACCGGCGACATCGTCGAGCTGATCTGCACGGCGGTGCCCGAGCTCGCCGGTGACGGACTGCCGGCGCTGCGCGGGGTGGCCATCGCCGCACCCGGTGTCTCCTCCGGTGGCGCCGTCCGGCTCGCCCCGTCGGTCGGCCTGCTCGAGGGTCAGCCGATAGGGGAGTCGGTCCAGCGGCGGCTCGGCGTGCCGGTGGTGGTGGACAACGACGTGAACCTGATGGCCGCCGGAGAGCTCGCCGCGGGTGCCGGCACGGACGTCGCCGACCTTCTCCTGCTGCACGTGGCCGACGGCGTCGGCGCCGGCCTGGTGCTGGACGGGCAGGTCCGCCGGGGTGCCGGCGGGGCGGCCGGCGAGGTCGGCTTCCTGCCGCTCGATCCGGCCGACCGGGGCCACGACGGGATCGGCCCGTTCGAGGCCCGCTGGTCGGCGAGCGCCATCGCCGAGCGGGTGGTGTCCCTGGCCCCGGGCCGCCGTCCCGAGTCGCCCGTCCGGGCGCTGGTGGCCCTGGCCGCCGCCGACGACCGGGCCGCCGCCTACCTGGACGAGGTGCTCACCGCCTGGTCCCGGCTCATCGTCTCCTGCGCCTGCGTGGTCGACCCCGGCCGGGTCCTGCTGAGCGGGGCCGCCGCCGAGCTGGACGACGCCGCCGTGGAGCGGCTCCAGGCCCTGGTCTCCGCCGCCGCGCCGAGCCCGACCGAGGTGCGCCGGGCGGTCCTCGGCGACCGGGCGGTGCTGCACGGCGCCGTCAGCTACGCGCTCTCCGCCGCCGCGGCGGGACTGTCCACCCTGCTGCCGCCCCCCTGACCTCTCTCTTCAGAACAACGTAGTTCCCCCCACACCCCTCGGAGGTACCACATGAGACGTCGACTTCTTCTCGCCGGAGCGCTCGCCGCCGTCCTCGCCGCAGGCACGGCCTGTGGTGGTGGCGGCTCGGACGACGCCGCCGCGGGCGGCACCGAGAAGCTGACGATCTACACGGCCCGCGACAAGAAGGTCGCCACCTTCGTCGTCGACAAGTTCACCGCCAAGTACCCCGAGTACAAGGGCAAGGTCGAGGTGCTCAACCTCGGCGCGCAGGAGATCCTGGAGCGGGTCCGGGCCGAGAAGGCCAACCCGCAGGCGGACGTCTGGTGGGGCGGCACCCAGCAGGGGCTGGCCGCCGGGGCCACCGAGGACCTTCTCGCGCCCTGGCAGCCGTCCTTCGCCGGCAAGATGGACGCCAAGTACAAGGACCCCGAGGGTCGCTGGTTCGGCGAGATCCTGCTGCCCGAGGTCATCATGTACAACAACAAGGCCCTCACCCCGGAGCAGGCCCCGAAGGACTGGGACGACCTGCTGAAGCCGGAGTGGAAGGACAAGATCATCATCCGTGACGTGGCGGCCTCCGGCACGATGCGGTCGATCTACGCCTCGATGATCCAGCGGCAGTCGCCGGACGGCAGCAACCCGCAGCCCGGCTACGACTGGCTGAAGAAGCTCGACGCCAACACCGGCGCGTACGCGGCCAACCCGACCGACCTCTACCTGAAGATGTCCCGCCAGCAGGGTGTCCTCAGCGCGTGGAACCTGCAGGACATCCTGCTCCAGGCCAACCAGTCCAACATGCCCTTCGGGTACGTGATGCCGGCCTCCGGCGCCCCGGTCCTGGTCGACGGCCTGGCCGCGGTCAAGGGCGGCAACACCACCGGCGCGCAGAAGTTCATCGAGTTCCTGTTCGACGACTCGCTCCGCGCCGACCTGGCCAAGGACTACTACCAGATCCCGGCCGTGGACATCGCCCAGAAGCCGGAGTGGCTGAACCAGCTCAACCTCAAGCCGCTGGACGTCGACTGGGACGTGATCGGCAAGAACGAGACCGAGTGGATCAACCACTGGAACAGCCAGATCAAGAACAAGGGCTGACCTTCCGGGGTGCCGGGTGCCTGACCGCACCCGGCACCCCGCCGCTCGTACGCACCGCCAGACCGGGTCTGGCCCCACCCACCACCGGTCGGACCCGGTACCGGACGCAAGGAGAGACATCATGATCGATGTCACGCTGGAGTCGGTGAGCAAGCGCTTCGCGCGCACCGGCGACACCGCGGCCGTCGACGACGTCGACATCAGGATCGCCGCCGGCGAGTTCTTCACCCTGCTCGGCCCGAGCGGCTGCGGCAAGACCACGACCTTGCGCATGGTCGCCGGCTTCTACTTCCCCACCTCCGGCCGGATCCGCTTCGGCCAGGAGGACGTCACCAACCGGCCGCCGAACAAGCGCGACACCGGCATGGTGTTCCAGAACTACGCGCTCTTCCCGCACATGACCGTGGCGCAGAACGTCGCCTACGGCCTGAAGATCCGCAAGGTCGGCCGGGCCGAGTCGAAGCGGCGGGTCGAGGAGGCGCTGGGCCAGGTGCACCTGGCCGGCTACGGCGAGCGCCGGATCGACCAGCTCTCCGGCGGCCAGCAGCAGCGTGTCGCGCTGGCCCGGGCCCTGGTCATCCGGCCGCGCACCCTGCTGCTCGACGAGCCGCTGTCGAACCTCGACGCCAAGCTGCGCGAGGAGACCCGGGTCGAGATCCGCCGGATCCAGAAGGAGAGCGGCACCACCGCCATCTACGTCACGCACGACCAGGCCGAGGCGATGGCGATGTCCGACCGGATCGCCGTCATGGAGTCCGGCCGGGTCCAGCAGATCGGCGCGCCGCAGGAGATCTACCACCGGCCGGCCAACGCGTTCGTGGCCCGGTTCATCGGCCGGAGCAACGTGCTCAGCCTGCCGGTGGCCGACGCCGGGCCGGAGACCGTCACCGTGGCGCTGCCCGGCGGCGAGAAGGTGGCCGTGGCCGCGCCCGCCGACCACGGGCTGCGCGCGAGCGGCACGGCGCTGGTCTCCGTCCGGCCCGAGCACATCGGGCTGACCTCGGCCACCGAGGCCGGCGCACTCACCGGCCGGGTGACCGAGCTGGAGTTCACCGGCATGTCCACCAACCTTCTGGTCGACGTGGCGGGCGAGCCGGTGCAGGTCACCGCCATCGACGTGCCCACCGGGCTGGCCGCCGGCGACCAGGTCGGGCTGCGCCTGCCGCGGGAGCGGATGTGGGTGGTGCGCCCATGAGCACCATCCCGGCGACGCCCAACGCGGCCACCGTCCCGCCGGTCACCGAGGACCCGACGCCACCCCGGGCCCGCCGGTCCCCCCGGCTCGCCGGCGGCGCCAACTCCCGCTGGTTCCCGTACCTGCTGGTCTTCCCGCTGGCCCTGATCCTCTTCGGGTACGTGGTGCAGCCGATGTTCGCCACCTTCGCGGAGAGCGTCGGGGCGGACGGGCTGGACAACTACACCGTCTTCCTCAGCGGCGACGGGGTCGCCCGCTCCTCGCTGGTCACCTCGCTGGTGATCTCCGCGGCCAGCGTGGTGCTCTGCGGCATCGTCGGGGTGGCGATGGCGTTCCTGCTCAAGCGCTTCTCGTTCCCGGGCCGCCGGCTGATCGAGGCCATCATCCTGGTGCCGGCGGCGCTGCCGCCGCTGATCGGGGCGATCTCGTTCCAGCTGCTCTACAGCGAGACCGGCATCCTGCCGCGCGGGCTCCAGCACCTGTTCGGCACGGAGAACCCGGTGCTGCCGTTCAGCGGCATCGCGGGGGTGCTGGTGGTGCACACCTTCACCATGTACCCGTTCTTCTACCTGGCGACCTCGGCCGCGCTGGTCGGCATGGACCCGTCGGTGGAGGAGGCCGCGTACAACCTGGGCGCCGGCCGGGTCCGGGTCTGGCGCACCGTGCTGCTGCCGATGCTCACCCCGGCGCTGGTGTCCGCCTCGCTGCTGGTGTTCATGACGTCGCTGGCGTCGTACACCGCCCCGCTGCTGTTCGGGGTGGACCAGACGATGACCATGCAGATCTACATCAACCGCACCAACGGCGACCTGCCGATGGCCTCCACGTACGCCTCGGTGCTGGGCGTGGTGTCGGTGCTCTTCCTGCTCGGCATGCGCTGGTACGAGGGGCGGCGCAGCTACCGCTCCCAGTCCAAGGGCGTCGCCTCGCACCGCCGGGAGATCACCAACCCGTTCGGCCGCTGGCTCGCCCTGCTCGCCTCGGTGCTCGCCACCGTGGTGCTGCTCGCGCCGGTGGGCACGATCGCGCTGGTGGCGTTCTCCCAGGACGGCTCGTGGACGACCGAGGTGATCCCGTCGGCCTACACCACGCAGAACTTCGTCACGATCTTCTCCGACCCGGAGGCATACCGGCCGATCGTCAACTCGCTGAACATGAGCCTGATCGCCACGATCGGCTGCGTGGTGGTCGGCGTGCTCATCGCGTACGCGGTGCGCCGGCTGGACTTCCGCGGCCGCGGCCTGCTCGACGTGGCGGTCATGCTGGCCTGGGCGCTGCCCGGCACGGTGGTGGCGATCAACCTGATCTCGTCGTTCAGCACCGGCAACGCGTTCAGCTTCGGCCAGGTGCTGATCGGCACCTTCTGGATCATGCCGCTGGCGTACTTCGTGCGGTTCCTGCCCCTGGTGTTCCGCTCCAGCTCGGCGACGCTGGCGCAGCTCGACCCGTCGCTGGAGGAGGCCGCCCGCAACCTCGGCGCGTCCTGGTGGCGGGCGTTCGGCTCGGTCACCCTGCGACTGATGCTGCCGGGCGTCCTGGCCGGCGCGCTGCTCGCCTTCGTGCACGGCGTCGGCGAGTTCGTCGCCTCGGTGCTCATCTACACCTCGGAGACCGCGCCGATCTCCGTCGAGATCAACAACCGGATGTACTCGTTCGAGGTGGGCACGGCCGCCGCGTACGGCATGCTCCAGATCGTCCTGATCTTCGTGGTGATGGTGGTCTCCGGGCGGCTGGAGAGCGGCCGGAAGGCCAGCCGGGAGGCGGCGCAGTGGACGGCGTGACGGACCGTTGGCCGGCGGGTGGCGGGCTGCTCGCCGCCGCCCGGATCCCCGGCGGGGACCTCGCCGCGGTCGCCGAGGAGGCGGACTTCGCGGTGCTCCCCGTGGGCGCGGTCGAGTGGCACGGCCCGCACCTGCCGCTCGGCACCGACCTGATCCTCGCCGAGGGCTTCGCCGGGGAGAGCGCCGCAGCCGGCCCCGGGCCGCGCGGCGTGCTCTTCCCCGCCGTCGCGTACGCCGCCTGCCCGGGGCAGACCCGGCCCTGGCCGGGGACGGTCGCGATCCGGCCGGAGATCGCGGTCGGCTATCTCGCCGACGTGATCGAGGGCATCGTCGCGGCGGGCTTCCCCCGGCTGCTGGTCGTCAACGGCCACGACGCCAACATGTCCACGGTCCGGGCCGCGATGGAATGGGTCTCCGGCCGGCGCACCGCCAGCCTGCTGCTGGTCAACTGGTTCCAGCTGGTCACCCCGGCGGAGACGGCGGAGCTCTACGGCACGCCGCCGGCCCGCGGGCACGGCGGGGCGTACGAGACCTCGGGCGTGCTCGGCTTCGACCCGGGCGCGGTACGCCTCGACGCCGCCACCGACCTGCCGCCGAAGCCCAAGCTGCCGGTGGCCCACCCGTACGTGCTGGTCGAATCCCGCCCCGATCCCTGGCAGGGCTGGTCGGGACACATCTCGCTGGCCAGCGAGGAGGCCGGCCGGACGGTGCGGGCGCTCGCCGCCGAGCGGCTGCGGGAGACCGTCGCCGCCTGGTTGGCCGCCCCGCCGCCGTCCCCGCCCACCGCCGATCCGCTGCCGACCGGGGGAGAGTCATGACCGTCGACCGGGAACTGGACGTCGTCGACTTCCACCTGCACTTCCGAATCGGCTCCGACGAGACGATCCACGCCTGCGAGCAGGCCGCCGGCATGCACCCGGGGGGCGAGCACGAGCGGGCGGTACGGGCCGCCGGCTCGGCGCCGTACGCCCGGCAGTGGCGCCGGGCATGGGGCTTCCCCGACCCGGAGCCGCCCGCCGAGCGCTGGCAGGACGAGGCCGACCGCTGGGCCGGCGAGCTGCGCGCGACGGGCATCCGCAAGGCCGTCTTCGTCACCGGCGGCGGCAACGACACCCTCGCCGACGTGGTCGACCGCCACCCGGACCTGCTGCTCGGCTTCGCCCACCACGACCCGTACGGCCCGGACGCCGCGGGCGAGCTGGACCGCGCGGTGACCGAGCGCGGCCTGCGCGGGCTGAAGCTGTTCGCCCCGCTGCTGCGCGGGCCGCTGGACCACGAGGACCTCGACCCCCTGTGGGGCACGGCCCAGCGCCTCGGCGTGCCCGTCCTGATCCACATCGGGCACTACGGCAGCGCCGGTGGCCTGAGCTTCGGCCGGTACGGCGGCCCGGACGAGCTGGCCCGGATGGCCCGCCGGTTCCCGGAGCTGGCCGTGGTGGTGCCCCACTTCGGCGTGCAGCACGTGCAGGAACTCTTCTTCGCCGCCTGGGGCTGCCCCAACATCCACGTCGACACGTCCGGCTCGAACCAGTGGGTGCGCTGGATGCCGTACAGGCTGACGCTGGAGGACCTCTTCCGCCGCTGCTACGAGACGATCGGCCCGGAACGGATCGTCTTCGGCAGCGACTCGTCGTGGTTCCCGCGCGGCTACGTCACCCGCTACCTCGACCACCAGCTCCGGGTCTGCCGCGAGCTGGGAATGCCCGACGACCACCTGCGCGCGATCTTCGCCGGCAACGCCGAACGACTGCTCGGCCTGACCGACTGACCGGCCGAACCCGCAGGGCCGCCCGACCGGACGCCCGCGGACTGGAAGGAACTCCGATGAGCACACCCGCGCTGACCACCTACCAGCGGCACCACCTGGCGCCCACGTACGACCACCACGTCGCTCACCTCTACCCGGCGATGGTGCGCGCCAGCCAGGCGCACGTCGTGATGCTGACCGAGCAGGGGCTGATCCCCGCCGAGCGCGGTGCCCGGCTGCTGCGCGGGCTGGCCGACCTGCGCGCCGACACCACCCCGGCCCCGGCGTACGACGGCACCTTCGAGGACACCTACTACCTGCTGGAGAAGCGGCTCGCCGCGGCGTGCGGCATCCCGACGTCCGACCTGGACGTGCAGATGGCCCGCAGCCGCAACGACCTGGACGCCGGCGTGTTCCGGATGCTGCTGCGCGACCAGCTCCTCGGCGTGCTGGACCGGGTGCTCGCCACCGGGCGGACCGCGCTGGACGCCGCCGACCGGTACGCCGACGTGGTCATCACCGGCTACACCCACCGCCGGCCGGCCCAGCCCACCACCATCGGGCACGCCCTCGCCGGGTACGCCGAGGCGCTGGCCGGTGAGGCGGCCGCCTACGCCGACGTGATCGACCAGCTCAACATCTCGCCGCTGGGCTCCTGCGCCTTCGCCGGCACCGACCTGGAGATCGACCCGGCCCGCGTGGCGGAGCTGCTCGGCTTCGCCGGCCTGGTGACCAACTCGTACGAGGCCGTCGCGGGCGCCGACCACCTGGTCCGGGTCGGCACCCTCAACGCGCAGGCGCTGGCCACCGGGGCGCGGCTGGCCCGCACCCTGATGGACTGGCTGAGCTGGAACTGGGTCACCACCCCGGGGGACTTCACCCAGGGCAGCAGCATCATGCCGCAGAAGCGCAACCCGGTCGTGCTGGAGCACCTGGTGTCCTACGCCGGCCAGGCCGCCGCCGACGCGGCCTCCGTGCTCAACAACGTGGGCGCCGCCTGGTGGGAGGACTCCAACAACGCCACCACCGACGTGCAGGTCCGGCTGTGGGAGAGCAACGACCGGGCGGCGCGGTTCTTCGCCCTGGTCGGCGGCTTCCTCGCGGAGATCGCGCCGCTGTCCCCGCCGAGCCGGGAGGAGATCGTGGCCTCCGGCGCCACCACCACGGCGGCGGCCGACGCGCTGACCCGGCACGGCGTGCCGTTCCGGGCCGCCCACTCGGTGGTCGGCCGGCTGGTCCGGGCCGGCGCGCCGGACACCTGGACCGCCGAGGGCGTCCGGGCCGCCGCCGACGGCCTCACCGGCCCGCTCGACGACGCCGCGGTCGACGACCTCATCGCCGCCGCGGTCCGTCCGGACCTGGTGCTGAACCGGGCCCAGGCGGACGGTCCCGGCGCCGCCGCGGTCCGCGCCCAGGTGGGCACGCTCCGCGCCGCCTTCGCCGGGGTCGCCGACCGGCTGGCCGGGGTACGCGACCGGCTCGGCCGGGCCGACGCCGCGCTCGACGCCGTCGCCGCCGAGCTGGTGGCCCGGTGACCGTGCGGCTCTCGGGGCCCCGCGTGCCCGGCACGCGCGTCGACGGGCTGCTGCTCGGCATCGACTTCGGCGGCACCAAGATGGCCGTCGGGGTGGCCGACGCGCAGGGGCGGCTCCTCGCCCAACGGCGGGTCCCCACGCTCGCCGACCGGGGTGCGCCGCAGGCCCTGGAACGGGCGCTGGACCTCGCCGGGGAGCTGCTCGCCGGGGTGGGCGGGCCGCTCGTCGCCGCCGGCGTGGCGTCGCCCGGGGTGGTCCGTCCGGACGGCATCGACCTGGCCCCCAACGTGCCCGGCTGGGAGCGGCTGCGGCTGGCCGACGCCGTCCGGGACGCGCTCGACGTCACCCGGGTGGCGGTGGACAACGACCTGAACGCGGCCGCCCTGGCCGAGCTGCGGCTCGGCGCGTTGCGCGACGCCGATCCCGGCCTCGTCGTGGGGATCGGCACCGGCGTGGCGGCGGCCGTCACGGTCGGGGGCGCGGTCGTGGCCGGACACCGCGGTGCGGCCGGCGAGATCGGGTACGCCGTGGCCGGCGGCCCCTGGCCGGGCACCATGCTGGAGCTGGACTTCTCCGGCCGGGCCCTGGACCGGCTCGCCGAGGACCTCGGGTTGCCGGACGGAGCGGCCGGGCTCGCCGCCGCGGCCGAGCGCCCCGGGCCGGCGCGCGACGCGCTGGCCGCCCGCGTCGACGAGGTGGCCCGTCACCTGGTCACCTGCTGCCTGCTGCTGGATCCGCAGCGGGTGGTGCTGGTGGGCGGGGTGGCGAGCAACGCGTTGATCCGCGGGCTGCTGGTCGACCGGCTCACCGAGGTGCTGCCGCACCGGCCCGACGTGGTGCTGTCCCGGTTCGCCGACGACGCCGCGCTGCTCGGCGCGCTCACCCTGGCCCGCGAGGCGGTGCCCGCGCCCCGCTGACGGCGCCGGTGGGTGCGGGGTGAGCATCCGGTCGCCCCGGCCGCGTGCGGCCCGCCCGGCCGGGGGGACGTCAGGCCGGGCGGTGGGCCCGCAGCATCAGCGAGACGCCGGGCAGCGCCCGCACCGGCAGGTGGCGCTCGGCGGTGACGACCGTCCGCAGCCCGAGGTTGACCAGCGGGTGCGGGTCGTCCAGGTCGCTGCCGGTGGAGCGGCGCCGCCGCCAGGCCGCCACCGGGCGGAGCAGCACGTTCCAGCTCCACAGCTCGTCGACCACCAGGCCGGCCTTCTCCACCACGGCCCGCAGCCCGGCGCGGTCGTAGCGGCGCACGTGCCCGACCGCCACGTCGTGCGCCGACCAGAGCCGCATGTCGGCCGGCACCGCGATCAGGGCCGTCCCGCCGGGACTCAGCGCCCGCCGGATCTCGGCGGCCGCGAGGTGGTCCTCGTCGAAGTGCTCCAGGATGTCGAAGGCGACCACCAGGCCCAGGCCGGCCGAGGGGACCGGCAGGTGCCGGGCGTCGGCCCGGACCACGTGAAGGCCGCGCTCCCGGGCCACCCCGGCGCCCTCCGCGCTGTATTCGAGGGCGAGGGGCCGCCAGCCGTGCGCCCGCAGCACCCGGGTGTTCCCGCCGCCGGCCGCGCCGATGTCCAGCGCCCGCCCCGGGCGGGTGCCGGCCGCGGCCAGCCGGCGGAGCGCCCGGCCCAGCAGGACCCGCCGCTCCCGGTACCACCAGTGGGTGTCCTCCAGCGCGGCGAGCTTGCGGATCTCGGTCGCTTCCACGGGTGGTGCTCCTCGACGGCTCGGCGGCCCTCACCCTAACGGCCCCGGCGGGCTCGAACCGGGCCGCCGGCAAATCCGGGTGCGGCCCGGCGCGGGCGCTGGCAGGGTGGGCGCCCATGGGAGAGCGTGCGCAGGGCTTCCGCTACGACGAACGGGCCGACGGCTCCGTGGTGATCACGCACCACGGCCGGGTCGCCGGCACGCTGCGCGGCGGGCGCGCCGCGCAGTTCCTCGCAGAGGTCGGCGACGACCCGCAACTGGTGATGGCCCGGTGGACCGGCAACTACCGGCGGGGCAACGAGCGGACCGCCCGGCAGCATCCCCGCAACCGGGGCTGAGACACGGTCCGGGCCCGCGTCCTGCTGTGGACGCGGGCCCGGATCGGCTACGCGGTGCTCAGGGCCGGGTGAAGACCAGGGCCACGTTGTGCCCGCCGAAGCCGAACGCGTTGTTCAGCGCCGCGGGGATCTCCAGGTGGCGCGCCTTGTGCGCGGCCACCTCGAGGGTGAGCCCGTCGTCCGGGTCGTCCAGGTTGATCGTCGGCGGCACGACGCCGTCCCGGATGGCCAGGATGGTGGCGATCGACTCCAGCGCGCCGGCCGCGCCGAGCAGGTGCCCGGTCATCGACTTGGTGGCGGTCAGCAGCGGGTGGTCGCCCACCGCCGTGCGTAGCGCGCCGATCTCCAGCATGTCGCCGACCGGGGTCGAGGTGGCGTGCGCGTTGACGTGCCGGATGTCGGTCTTCGCGACGTCCGCGTCCGCGACCGCCTTGGCGATGGCCCGGATGGCGCCCTCGCCCTCGGCGTGCGGCTGCACGATGTCGTACGCGTCCGAGGTGATGCCGGCGCCGGCGAGGCGCGCGTAGACCCGGGCGCCGCGGGCGGCGGCGTGGTCGGCGCGCTCCAGGACCACCACGCCCGCGCCCTCACCGAGCACGAAGCCGTCGCGGCCCTTGTCCCAGGGGCGGGACGCCTTCTCCGGCTCGTCGTTGCGGGTCGACATGGCCCGCATCGAGGCGAAGCCGGCGATCGGCAGCGGGTGGATGACCGCCTCGGTGCCGCCGGCCACCACCACGTCGGCCCGGCCGGAGCGGATGATGTCCAGCCCCAGCGCGATCGCCTCCGCGCCGGTCGCGCAGGCGCTGGCCACCGAGTGCACCCCGGCCTTGGCGCCGAGTTCCAGACCGACCCAGGCGGCCGGACCGTTCGGCATCAGCATCGGCACCGTGTGCGGGGAGACCCGCCGCGGGCCGGACGCCTCCAGGATGTCGTCCTGGGCGAGCAGGGTGGTGGCGCCGCCGATGCCGGAGCCGACGCTGACCGCCAGCCGCTCCGGGTCGAGCCCGGAGTCGGCCAGGCCGGCGTCCGCCCAGGCCTGCTGCGCCGCCACGAGCGCGATCGCCTCGGACCGGTCCAGCCGACGCAGCTTGACCCGGTCCAGCACCGTCGACGGTTCGACGGCGAGCTGCGCGGCGATCCGGACGGGCAGTTGCTCGGCCCACTCCTGGGTGAGCGCACTCACCCCGGAGCGGCCGGCGAGCATGGCGTCCCAGGTCGACGCGACGTCCCCGCCGAGCGGGGTCGTCGCGCCGAGCCCGGTGACGACGACGTCGGGGCGACTCATGATCAGGACTGCGCCTCGATGTAGGTGACGGCGTCACCGACGGTCTTGAGGTTCTGCACCTCGTTGTCCGGGATCTTGACGCCGAACTTCTCCTCGGCCGCCACCACGACCTCCACCATGGAGAGCGAGTCGACGTCGAGGTCGTCGGTGAAGGACTTCCCCTCGGCCACGTCGTCCGGGTTCACCCCGGCAACCTCTTCGAGGATCTCGGCGAGGCCGGCGGTGATCTCGTCACGGGTCATTGCGGTTGGTTCCTCTCATCGGGGGTTCACTCGACGGCCGGCGACACCGGCCGTCACACCTCGGCGCTCGCGCCCGAGGGGGTCTTCAGGGGCAGCGGACGACCTGACCGGCGTAGGTCAGGCCGCCGCCGAAGCCGAACAGCAGGACCGGGGCGCCGGAGGGCACCTCGCGCCGTTCGACCATCTTCGACAGGGCCAGCGGCACGCTCGCCGCCGACGTGTTGCCGGACTCGACGATGTCCTTGGCGACGATCGCGTTCGGGATGTCGAGCCGCTTGGCGATGCCGTCGATGATCCGGGCGTTGGCCTGGTGCGGCACGAACGCGGCCAGCTCGGACGGGGCCACCCCGGCCTTCTCGCAGGCCTCCAGCGCGAGCGGGGCCAGCGCGGTGGTGGCCCAGCGGAAGACCGCCTGCCCCTCCTGCGCGATGTACGGCCGCCAGCCCTCGATCCGGACCGCGTCGCTCTTCTCCGGCACCGAGCCCCACACGACCGGGCCCACCCCGGCCGGCTCGCCCTCGGCGGTGGCGGTGACCACTGCCGCGCCGGCGCCGTCACCGAAGATGATGCAGGTCGAGCGGTCGGTCCAGTCGGTGAAGTCGGAGAGCTTCTCGGCGCCGATGACGATCGCGTTGCGCGCCGCACCGGCCCGGATGGCGTGGTCCACCGTGCCCAGCGCGTACGCGAAGCCGGAGCAGGCGGTGTTGACGTCGTACGCGGCCGGCGCGTTGATGCCCAGCTTGGCCGCGACCCGGCAGGCCACGTTCGGGCTGCGGTCCACCGAGGTGCAGGTGGCCACCACGACGAGGTCGATGTCGGCGGCGGTGAGGCCCGAGTTGGCCAGCGCCTTGCCGGCGGCGGCGGTGGCCATGTCGGCCACCGTCTCGTCCCCGGCGATCCGCCGGGTGACGATGCCGACCCGGTCCCGGATCCACTCGTCGTTGGTGTCGACCATCTGGGCGAGGTCGTCGTTGGTGACCACGCGGGAGGGCTGGTAGTGCCCCATCGCGACGATCCGGCTGCCGGCCATCAGTGATTACCTTCCGTTCGCGACTGCGGGACCCGCAGGATCGGCTCGTTCTTCGCGCTCATGCCTGCTGCCCGCTGTGCCGGGCGATCAGGTCCCGCGCGGCGGGCAGGTCGTCCGGGGTGTTCAGGGTGACGATCTCCGGCGCGCCCTCGCCCTTGAGTTCGCGCTTGACCAGGCCGGCCAGGGTGCCGGCCGGCGGAAGCTCGATGACGCCGGTGACGCCGAGGTCGGCCATCGTGCGCATGCACAGGTCCCAGCGGACCGGAGCGGTCACCTGCCGGACCAGCCGCTGCACCATCTCCCCGCCGTCCGCCACCGCGGTGCCGTCGAGGTTCGAGAGCAGGATGCGGGCCGGGTCGGCGGGGGTGATGCCGGCGGCCACCCCGGCCAGCGCGGCCTCGGCCGGGGCCATGTACGGCGTGTGGAAGGCGCCCGCCACCTTGAGCATGATGACCCGGGCCCGGGCCGGCGGCTCGGCCGCGAGCTTCTCCAGCCCGCCCAGCGCACCGGCGGCGACGATCTGGCCGGCGCCGTTGCGGTTGGCCGGGTGCAGCCCGTGCGACTCGAGGGCGGCGAGCACCTCGTCCGGGTCGCCACCGAGGACGGCGGCCATCCCGGTCGGCTCCAGCGCGCAGGCGGCGGCCATCTCCCGGCCGCGTGCGCCGGCGAGCGTCACGGCCGCCTCGGCGGGCAGCACCCCGGCGAGGGCCGCGGCGCCCAGTTCGCCGAGGCTGTGGCCGGCGACCAGCCCGACGTCCTGCATCGGGAGGTGGTCGGCGGCGAGCAGCGCGGCGGCGACGAGCAGCGGCTGGGTGCGGGCGGTGTCCTTGATCTCGTCCGCGTCCGCCTCGGTGCCCAGGTGGAGCAGGTCGACCCCGGCCAGCTCCGACCACGAGCGCAGGCGCTCCGCCGCACCCGGCAGGTCGAGCCAGGGGGTCAGGAAACCGGGCTTCTGCGAACCCTGTCCGGGTGAGAGTACGGCGAGCACGTCTACGACTGTGACGGATACTCGCGGGTCGCGCTGTAACGCACGGCACGAAACCGCACTAGAAGGTTTGGAGGATCCCTACAAAGATCGGCGCCGATCATCACCTGTCTGTGGTGTTTTGCCGGCTGCTGGGCTCAATGTCTGGCTCGGGACCGGTGCGGCGCCCGGGACCACCGGGTCGAGCCGGCCCACCGTCAGCGCCACCTGGAGGGTGAACGCGTCGCGCGGCGTGAGCGGCGAGAAGCCGGCCACCTCGGCGACCCGCTTGAGCCGGTAACGCACCGTGTTCGGGTGCACGAAGAGCGCCCGGGCCGCGCTCTCCAGGGTGCCCCCGGCGGCGAAGAACGCGTCCAACGTCTCCAGCAACTCGCCGCCGGCGCGGGCGAGCGGGGCGTACACGTCGTGGCGCAGCCGACGGCGGGCCTCGGCGTCGCCGGCCAGGGCCCGCTCGGGCAGCAGGTCGGCGGCCGAGACCGGGCGGGGCGCGGTCGGCCAGGCCGGCGCGGCCCGGAAGCCGGCCAGCGCGGCGCGCGCCGAGTCCGTCGCCTCGTCGAGGCTGGGCACGGCCGGTCCGACCACCACCGGGCCCTCCCCGAAGGCGGTGAGCAGCTTCTCCGTGGCCGCCACCGGGTCGGCCGCCCCGCCCAGCACGATGACCAGGCGGTCGCCGTGCACACCGCCGATCACCTCGACGCCGATCCGGCGGGCCTGCCGGTAGACGGTGTGCAGCACGGCGGCCACCTCACCACCGGGGGAGCGGCCCACCGCCACCGCCACCGGCGGCGCGTCCGACCAGCCCAGCGCCGCCGCCCGGCTGGCCAGCACGTCGGGCGAGTCGCCGCGCAGCAGCGCGTCCACCAGCAACGCCTGCAGCCGGGCGTCCCAGGAGCCGCGGGTCTCGGCGGCGCGGGCGTAGACCCGGGCGGCGGCGAAGGCGATCTCCCGGGAGAAGCGCAGCACCGCCTCCCGCAGCAACTGCTCCTCACCCTGCACGGCGAGGTGCGACACCTGCTCCTCGACGACCTCGATGGTCACCTTGATCAGGGCCACGGTCTGCTGGAGGGTGATCGAGCGTGCGAGGGCCTGCGGCGCGGCGGCGAAGACCTCGTCCGACACCTCCTGGGTGCTGTCGGTCGCGCCGCCGCCCTGGTGCAGCCACTGCACCAGCGACCGGACGCCGGCCTGGGCGACCAGCATGACCCAGGAGCGCTGGTCGGCCGGCAGCTCCCGGAACCAGGGCAGCGTCTCGTCCATCCGCGCCACGCTGGCCGTCGACAGCGCGCCCGCCGCCCGCTCGATGCGGCGCAGCGTCGCCGACAGCTCGGTCCCGCCCGGTTCGCTCACCGCACCAGCCTGACACGCCCTGACCAGCGGCTCCACCCCGGTGCCCGCCCGGCGGCGGGGCGACGGCCGCCGCCGGTGACAATCATCTCCCGTGACCGACACCCCGCGCGCACTCGCCGACCTCGCCCGCGACATCGACGCCACCTGCCGACTCACCGGACGCTTCGTGCTCCGTTCGGGGCGGATCGCCGACGAGTACTTCGACAAGTACCGGTTCGAGGCCGATCCGGTGCTGCTGGACCGGGTCGCCGCCGGCCTGGCCGCGCTGGTGCCGCCCGGCACCGAGGTGCTGGCCGGCCTGGAGCTGGGCGGCATCCCGGTGGTCACCGCGCTGGCCCGGTACGTCGGCCTGCCCTGTGCGTTCGTCCGCAAGACCGCCAAGGCGTACGGGACCGCCCGGCTGGCCGAGGGCGCGGACGTCGCCGGGCGGCGGGTGCTGGTCGTCGAGGACGTGGTGACCTCGGGCGGTCAGGTGGCGATCTCCACCGGCCAGCTCCGCGAGCTCGGCGCCACCGTCGAGCACGCGCTCTGCGTGATCGACCGGGGCGAGGGCGGCACGGAGGCGCTCGCCGGGCACGGTGTCGCGCTACGCGCCCTGCTCACCCGCGGCGATCTCGACGCCGCCCGCCGGGCCTGACCCGTTCCGGTCTGCCGACGATCTCCACGGGTACGCGCCGAACAGCCCGTCGGACCCGGCCAGTACGGTGTCAGAGCACGTCGGGGTGACGACCGCCCGACGGGCGAAGGCGAACGTGAGGAGACCGGGATGGCGCACGGGGAGGCCGAGCACGGCTGCGCCCAGGGCGAGCCCTGCCGGCCGGGCCACCACGACCAGCCGCCGCCCGCCAAGCACCCGCGCCGGGCGGGCCTGAGCCACCCGGAGCCGGCCACCGGCTGGGCGCCCGAGCGGGTGGACGACGAGGCGCAGGTGCCCCGCCAGCGGGCCGCCGAGCCGGTGCCCCCGGCCGGAGAGGCCGAGCCGGCCCAGGGCTGCCGCAGCGACCTGCCCGGCTGGGCGGGCGCCCACCGCCACGGGGCGGTCCGGCCGCGCAGCCGCGCGGTGCGCCGGGAGCGGCCCCCGCGCCGCTGGTGCTGACCCCGCGGCCGCCGTCCGCCCGCTAGCGTGAGCGGGGTGAAGGCGATCGCGATCGACGCGTACGGCCCGGTCGACCGGCTGACCCTGCGCGAGGTGCCCACCCCGCCGGTCGGGCCGGACACGGTCCTCGTGCGGGTGCGGACCGCCGGGGTGAACCCGGTCGACGGGAAGATCCGCGAGGGCCGCCTGGCCGCCATGCTGCCGAGCCACTTCCCGCTGGTGCCCGGCTGGGACGCGGCCGGGGTGGTCGACGCGGTCGGACCGGCGGTCGCCGGATTCGCCGTCGGTGACGAGGTGATCGGCTACGTCCGGCGCGACGACGTCCAGCACGGCACGTACGCGGAGCTGGTGCCGGCCCCGGAGCGCTGCCTGGCCGACAAGCCGGTGCAGGCGTCCTGGGCCGAGGCGGGCGGGCTGCCGCTGGCCGGGCTCACGGCCTACCAGGCGTTGCAGCTGGCCCGCACCGGCGCGGGTGACACGGTGCTGGTGCACGGCGCGTCCGGCGGGGTGGGGCACCTGGCGGTGCAGCTGGCCCGGGCGCTCGGCGCGGGGCGGGTGATCGGCACGGCGAGCGAGGCCAACCACGACTTCGTCCGGTCGCTGGGCGCGGAGCCGGTCAGCTACGGCGACGGCCTGCTGGACCGGGTCCGCGCGGTCGCGCCCGACGGGGTGGACGTGGCGCTGGACCTGTTCGGCGGCGACGCGCTGGACGTCTCCGCCGAGCTGATCGCCCGGCCGGCGCGCCTGATCTCCACGGCCGACCCGGAGCACGTCACCCGGCTCGGCGGCAGCTACGTCTTCGTGAAGCCCTCCACGGCCGACCTGAGCGTGCTGGCCGGGCTGGTCGACGCCGGCCGGCTCGCCGTGCACGTGGCCCGGACGTTCCCGCTGGCCGAGGCGGCCGAGGCGCAGCGCCTGGTGGCGGCGGGACACGTCCGGGGCAAGGTCGTGCTGGAGGTGTGAGGCCCCCGGCTCAGCGGGTGCGGCGGCGCACCAGCAGCGCGATGCCGGCGAGCCCGGCGGTGATGACCACCATCACCCCGACGTTGAGCAGCAGCAGCCGCTGGAGTTCGCCGAGCGCGGCGTCGATGTCCTCCACCGGGTCGAGCGCCTCCTCGGGGATGACCCGCTCGCCACCGCCGATGCCGCCGCTGATCGTGTCGAACTGCCGCTCCAGCGGCACCCCCACGGTGCGCAGCGTCTCGGACATGTTGAGGCGGCCGAAGAACCAGCCGGCCCGGGTCTTGCTCAGGTCGGGCTGCTTGGCCGGCCGGTAGACCCGGGGGCCGCCCTTGGCGAGCGGGTAGAGGTCGTAGGTCTTCATCGGCGTGCCGGCGACGAACAGCACGACCGTGTACCGGGGGCCGAGGTCCTTGGCCGCGGGGCCGCGCTGCTGGCCGGTGGGGCCCAGCCACTTGACCTGATCGACGACCATGTTGACCTCGGCGGGCCGGGTGTCGGCGCGCAGTTTCAACGGTTGGTCGAGCCGGTCGCCGGTGATGTCCACTCCGGCCGGTGCGAGCTTGGGTTTCGGCGCCGCCTGCGCCGGGCTCGCGCCGATGAGGGCGAGCGAGCACGCGGTCGCCACCATCATCCCGGCCACGGCTGCCAGCAGCCGCCTCACCTTCCGGACCATCGCCGCCTCCTCGCCCCGTTCGATGGGTGGCTCCGCGCTGGACCGGCCGAGGGGTGGCCGCCGGGCGCGGACCGGCGTCCACCTCAAAGACTCCGCAGAACGGCGCTGGGTTGCACTCGCTGGAAGAGTATTTGGAACTATGTGCGATCTGTGACCGACCAACAGAACGGCCGATGATCAGCGGCCGGATCGTACCTGGATGGAGGGTTTCATGGGGGGCAGGGTCGCTCGCACGGCGCGGGGCTGGTCGGTGGTGCTCGGGGTGGTGGCCGGGGTGTCGCTGCTGCTGCCGGCGGCGCCGGCCGCCGCGCACAACTCGCTGACCGGCAGCGATCCGAAGAACGGGGCGCGGTTGGCGACCGCGCCGAAGCGGGTCGAGCTCCGCTTTCTCGCCTCGCCGGCGCCCGCCAACACGAAGATCACCATTACCGGGCCGGACAACGTGCCCGCCGTCGGTGGCGCGCCGACCTTCGCCGGCAACCGGGTGAGCCTGCCGTTCACCCCGGGCGCGGCCGGCCTCTACATCGTGGCCTACCGGGTCGGTTCGGCGGACGGCCACCCGGTCAGCGGGGAGATCCGCTTCACCCTGACCACCGGCACGGCCGCCGCCCCACCGAGCAGCGCCGCCCCGACCAGCGCCGCACCGAGCACCCCGGCGAGCGCCGCCCCGACGAGCGCCGCACCGAGCACCCCGACGAGCCCGGCGCCCGCCGCGGACCAGGCCGACTCCGACGGGGGTACGAGCTGGCTGTGGCCCGTGGGCGCCGCCGTGGTGCTGGTCGCGCTGGGCGGCGGCCTGCTGCTGCGTCGCCGGTCCGCCCGCGGCTGATCCCGCGTACGCGTCAGGGCCCGCCGGACGACCGGCGGGCCCTGACGATCCGGGGTCAGAACAGGCGCACCCGGGCGGCGCGCAGCCGGGTCAGGGTGCGGTCGCGGCCGAGCACCTCCAGCGACTCGAACAGCGGCAGCCCGACGGTCCGGCCGGTGACCGCGACGCGGACCGGGGCCTGCGCCTTGCCCAGCTTCAGGCCGCGCTCCGCGCCGACCGCCTCCAGCGTGGACTTCAGCGACTCGGCGTCCCAGGACTCCAGCGCCTCGAACGCGGCGATCGCCGCGTCCAGCAGGTCGGCCGCGCCCTCCTTCATGGCCTTCGCCCAGGCCGCCTCGTCGATGAGCGGGTCGGCCAGGAAGAGGAAGTCGACGTTCGGCACGATCTCGCTGAGCACCGCGATCCGGGTCTGCGCGAGCGGCGCCACCGCGGCGAACGCGGCCGGGTCGAACTCGTCCGGCTGCCACGGCGGCGGGGCGATGGTGTCGGTGCCGGTCAGCCAGGGCTGGCAGGCCGCGACGAACTCCTCGACCGGCAGTGCCCGGATGTAGTCGCCGTTGAACGCGCGCAGCTTCTTCTCGTCGAAGAACGCCGGAGACGGGTTGACCTCGTCCAGCCGGAACTCCTCCTCGATGACCGACCAGGGCACGATCTCCCGGTCGCCGGAGGGGGCCCAGCCGAGCAGCATGAGGTAGTTGCGCATGGCCTCGGCGAGGTAGCCCTCGTCCCGGTACGCCTCCAGGGCGACCTTGTCCCGCCGCTTGGACAGCTTCTGCCGCTTCTCGTTGACCACCACGGGCACGTGCGCCCAGATCGGCGGCTTGACCCCGAGCGCGTCCCAGAGCAGCTGCTGCTTCGGCGTGTTGGGCAGGTGCTCCTCGGCCCGGATCACGTGGGTGATCCCCATGGTCATGTCGTCGACGACGTTGGCCAGCAGGAAGACCGGCGAGCCGTCACCGCGGGCGATGACGAAGTCCTCGATCAGCTTGTTCTCGAAGGTCGGCTCGCCGCGGATCAGGTCGACCACCACGGTCTCGCCCTCGTCCGGGGTGCGGAACCGCAGCGCCCGGCCCTCGCCGGGGCCGAGGCCCTTGTCGCGGTGGTAACCGTCGTAGCCCTGGTACTGCGAGCCGGTGCGCGCCTGCACGTCCTCCCGGGTGCAGTCGCAGTAGTACGCCCGGCCGCCCTCGTACAGCCGCTGCGCGGCGGCCCGGTGCTCGCCCGCGTACGAGGACTGGAAGTACGGGCCCTCGTAGCTGCCCCGCGCGATGCCGATCCAGTCGAGCGCGGAGAGGATGCCCTCGGTCCACTCGGGCTTGTTGCGGGCCGCGTCGGTGTCCTCGATGCGGAGCACGAACACCCCGCCCTGCTGCTTGGCGTAGATCCAGTTCTGCAGGGCGGAGCGGGCGCCGCCGACGTGGAACATTCCGGTCGGGGAGGGGGCGAAGCGTACACGTACCGTCACGTCCCCCAGCCTACGGCGGCCCGCACGCGCTTTCCGGCAGGGGGCCGGTTCAGGGCACCGACCTGATCTTCAGGACGAGGACGCTGCCGACCAGGGTGACCGCGGCGGTGACCGCGTACAGGGTGGGGTAGCCGCCCAGGTGGACCACGATCGGGGCGGAGAGCGCCGGGCCGAGCACCTGCGGCGCCGAGTTGGCGATGTTGATCACGCCGAGGTCCTTGGCCCGGTCGGTGGCGGCCGGCAGCACCTGGGTGATGAGCGCGGCGTCCACGGCCAGGTAGACCCCGTAGCCGGCGCCGAGCAGCAGCGCGGCGACGATCGCCATGGGCCAGGTCGGGGCCACCGCGAGCAGCACCGCCGCGACCGCCATGATCAAGCCGGAGACGATCACGAAGACCTTGCGCCGGCCCGAGCGGTCGGACAGCCGGCCGGCCACCACGGCGGTGAGCATCATGCCGACCGTGTAGAGCAGGATCAGCACCAGCAGGGCGCCCTCGGGGTCGGCCGCTCGCACCCCGTCGGTGAGGAAGTAGAGCAGGTAGAGCGTGCCCAGCGCGTTGCCGGTCTGCACCAGGAAGCGGGTGAACCAGGCCCAGGCGAAGTCGGGGTGCCGGCGCGGGCTGATCCACATCGAGGCGAGCAGCGCCCGCGCCCGCAGCGGCGACCGGTGCTCGCGGGGCAGCGGGTCGTCCTGGGTGAGCAGCGCGAACGGCAGGGACAGCAGCAGCACCGCGAGCGCGATGGCGGCGTACCCGGCGGCATTGCCGGTGACCACGGCGGTGACCAGCACCGCGCCGACCACCAGGCCGAGCGCCTGCGGGATGCCCACCCAGCCGGAGACGCCGCCCCGCTGCGCCACCGGCACCCGGTCCGGGATGGCGGCGGTGAGGCTGGCCAGCATGGCGTTGAAGCAGACCTGGGCGGCCACCCAGGCGACGGCCACCCCGGCGATGCTGTCCTGCCGGGCCAGCACCACCAGGGCGAACGCGCCGACCACCGCGCCCGTGGCGGTCCAGACGTGCCGGCGGCCGAGGTGCCGGTTCGCCATGCGCAGCGAGGTCCGGTCGGACAGCGCACCGGCGAGCGGGTTCGCCAGCACGGCGGCGAGCGCGCCCAGGCCGGTCACCACCGCCAGCATGGCCTCCTTGTCGCCCGGCGCGATCCGTTCCACCTGCTGTGGCAGCAGCACCTGGATCGGCGTGAAGAAGGCCATCCAGACGCCCAGGTTCGCCGCGAAGATCAGCGCGATCCAGCTCCGCCGCACCGGCACGGTGGGTTCGGCGAGCGCCGCCGGCAGCGAGGCCGGCGTCGGGTTGACGGTGGTCATCGCCGGACCAGATTCCGGAACCAGGCGTACGACGACTTCGGGGTGCGCCGCTGCGTCGCGTAGTCGACGTGCACCAGGCCGAACCGCTTCGTGAAGCCCTCGGCCCACTCCCAGTTGTCCAGCAGCGACCAGACGAAGTACCCGGTCACCGGCACCCCGGCGGCCATCGCCTCGTGCACCGCCCGCAGGTGCCCGTCCAGGTACGCGATCCGGTCCGGGTCGGCCACCCGGCCGTCGGCGTCCGGCACGTCGTCGTACGCGCAGCCGCTCTCGGTGATCTGGACGGGGGGCAGCGCGTCGCCGTACCGGTGGTGGAGCTGGACGAGCAGCTCGCGCAGCCCGTCGGGGACGACCGGCCAGTCGAAGGCGGTACGCGGGTGGCCGTCCAGCGGCACGATCTCGAACGGCAGCGGCGAGTCGCCGTCGGCAGGGGCGCGGATGCCGGTCGGGTTGTAGTAGTTCACCCCGAGCACGTCGATCGGGGCGGCGATCACGTCGAGGTCGCCGGCGCGCACCACGGCCGGGTCGAAGCCCGGCTCCTCGGGGTAGCCGCGGCCGAGCAGCGGATCGGTGAAGAGCCGGTTGTGCAGCGCGTCGTACGCCGCTCCGGCGGCCCGGTCGGCATCGGTCTCCCCGGCCAGCCGCACCGGTGAGTAGTTGTTGGCGATGGCCACCGGGCCGGTGCTGCGGGCGCGCAGCGCGGAGACCGCGAGGCCGTGCCCGAGGAGCTGGTGGTGGGCGACCGGGAAGGCGTCGAAGAGCAGCATGTGGCCGGGTGCGTGCACGCCCATGCCGTGCCCGAGGCTCATGTGGATGAACGGCTCGTTGAGCGTGATCCAGAGCTTCACCCGGTCGCCGAGGCGGGTGGCGACCAGGTCGGCGTAGTCGGCGAAGCGGTGGGCGGTGTCCCGGTTCAGCCAGCCGCCGGCGTCCTCGAGGGACTGCGGCAGGTCCCAGTGGAAGAGGGTGGCCACCGGGTCCACGCCGGCGGCCAGCAGGGCGTCCACCAGCCGGTCGTAGAAGTCCAGTCCGGCCGCGTTCGCCGGGCCCGCGCCGGTGGGCTGCACCCGGGGCCAGGCGACGGAGAACCGGTACGCGGACACCCCGAGCCCGGCCAGCAGCCCGACGTCCTCGGCGTACCGGTGGTAGTGGTCGCACGCCTCGTCGCCGGTGCTGCCGTCGACGATCCGGCCCGGGGAGTGGGCGAACGTGTCCCAGATGGACGGGCCGCGACCGTCGACGGCGACCGCCCCCTCGATCTGGTACGCGGACGTGGACACCCCCCACCGGAAGCCGGCGGGGAACTCGGGCATCGGCGCGTTCGTCATTCGCCCTCCCAGAAACGCGAAGCGTGTTCGCGACTCTAGGGCCCGGGCGGCCGTCGCGCCATAGGCCCGAAACCGCAGGTAGGCAAGGGTTTTCGGCGTGTCTTCTCCGAACCCGTCCGCTTAAGTCCGATTTACACATAGAGTGCCGAATATCGCGGATGTGTTTTAAGTGGGGGAAAGATAGACATGATCCTCGTGGAGCGCAGTGCGCACGTGATGGCGCCGGTGGAGACCGTCTGGGACGTCGTGCAGCGGGCCGAGCAGTTGCCGGCCTGGCTGGCGGGGGTCCGCGCGGCCGAGGTCCTCTCCGGGGAGGGGTTCGGCCGGCGACAACTGGTGCAGGCCGGGCGTGGCGCGGCGCACGAGGCCGAGGTGATCGCCTACCAGGAGCCGACCCTGATCGGCTGGCGCGAACGGGCCAGGGGGGCCGGCGCGCGGGCCGAGGCGCGCACCGAGATCTACGTGCAGCTGACCGCGGACGAGGAGGAGGGCGGGACGGTCGTGCGGCTCATCGTCGTGCGGTGGCCCGCCGGCCCCGTCAAGGCCGCCCTGCTCCGGCTCGGCCTGCGCCGGGTCGGCGCCGATCTGGAGGACTCGCTGGCCCGGCTCACCGACCTGGCCGCCGTCGGCTGACCGAGCCCGTCCCGGCGTCGCCCGCGATGGTGATGGTCCGGCGTCCCCGCCAGGGACGCCGGACCATTGTCACCTCTCTCGCACTCAGGTCGCCCGCAGCTCCGCGATCGTGGCGCGGAGCCAGGTCCGCTCGGCCCGGCTGATCTCCCGGGCCATCACCAGCATCCCGCGCCGGAAGGGATCGGTCTGCTCGGCGGCCCGCTGCGGCCGCTCGCCGGTGGCGAAGAAGCTGGCCGGCTGGTCGAGGAAGGACAGCCGGCGTTCGAGCACCGTGGCCTGCGCGGCCCGGTCGTCGAGCTGGCCGAGGAAGGCCAGCAGCGTGAAGAACCGGTTCTGGTCGGTGACATCCAGCTCGGCCGGCTCCCGCAGCCGCCGCCGCAACTCCTCCCGTCCCGCCGCCGTGAGCGAGAGGGTGTGCCGCGGCGCCGCCGCCGCGCCGGGCTCCCGCTGCCGGTTGACCAGCCCGGCCCGCTCCAACCGGTTGATCGCCGGGTAGAGGCTGCCGTCGCTCACCGGCCGGGCGTACCCGGCGAGGCGCGTGATGCGGCTCTTCAGCTCGTACCCGTGCAGCGGCTCCTCGCCGAGGAACCCCAGGATCGCCAACTCCAGCACCCTCGCATTCTGCCTTGCCCGCCGTCCGGGTACCTCGATACGGTGTACCTCGTTTCGAGGTACAGGAGGATCGCATGCGCGTCATGGGACACGGTGGGACCGGGCTCAACGTGGTCGACTTCGGGGGCGACGGGCCGGGGATCCTGCTGCTGCACGGGCTCACCGGCCGCGCCGCGAACTGGACGGCCACCGCCCGCTGGCTCTCCCGCTACGGCCGGGTCGTCGGCTACGACGCGCGCGGGCACGGCCACAGCGACAAGCCCGACGGCCCGTACGACCGCCCGGCGTACGTCGGTGACGCGGTCGCCGTGATCGACGCGCTCGATCTGGCGCCGGCGCTGGTGGTCGGGCACTCGATGGGCGGGCTCACCGCCTGGCAGCTCGCCGGCGCCCGGCCGGATCTGGTCCGGGGCGTGGTGATCGCCGACATGAACCCGGTGACCCCGCCCGATCTGGTCGACCGGTGGCGGCACTGGCTGGCGACGTGGCCGGTGCCCTTCCCGACCCTGGCGGACGTGCGGGACTTCTTCGGGGTGCAGCGGCGGACCGAGGGGGACTCCTTCGTGGAGGTGATGGCCGGCGCCCCGGACGGGTGGCGGCCGCTGGCCCGCCCCGAGCACCTGCTCGCCTCCCTGGCGCACTGGGCGGACCGCGACCACCGGCCCGAACTGACCGCCGTGCGCTGCCCGGCGCTGGTGGTCGCCGGAGCGCAGAGCGACCAGCCGGTCGACCGGCAGCGGGAGATGGCCGCGCTGCTGCCCGACGGCCGCTTCGCACTGGTCCCCGACGCCGGGCACGTCCTGCACTACGACAACCCCGCCGGCTGGCGGGCCGCCGTCGAGCCCTTCGTCGCCGCCCTCACCCCGGCGCGCGCGCCGGCGTGAGTCACGGCAGAAGACGGCGAAGGGGCCCGGCGCTTCGCGCGCCGGGCCCCTGTCGTACCCGATGGGTCAGCTGTCGCCGCCGGTCTCCCCGACCGGGGCGGCGTTGACGTCGTCCAGCGCGTACTTCTTGGCGGCCTCGGCCGGCACGTCGGCCGGCACCGCGCCGCGCAGGGCGAGCTGGCGCAGCGTCGCGACGGCCACGGACTCGGCGTCCACGTGGAAGTGGCGGCGCAGGGCGTGCCGGGTGTCCGACATGCCGAAGCCGTCGGTGCCGAGCGACGTGTAGTCGCCGGGTACCCAGCGGGCGATCAGGTCCGGCACCGCGCGCATCCAGTCGCTCACCGCGACCTTCGGCCCGTCGGCGTCGGCCAGCTTCCGCTGGATGTAGGGCACCCGCTGCTCGCCACCCGGGTTGAGCAGGTTGTGCTCCTCGCACTCGACCGCGTCCCGGCGCAGCTCGGTCCAGGAGGTCACCGACCAGACGTCGGCGGCCACCCCCCAGTCCTCGGCGAGCAGCTTCTGGGCCTTGAGCGCCCACTGCATGCCCGTGCCGGAGGCCAGGATGTTGGCCTTCGGCGCGTCCCCGTCGACCTGCGGGGCCGGGGAGTAGCGGTAGATGCCCTTGACGATGCCCTCGACGTCCACGCCCTGCGGCTCGGCCGGCTGGAAGATCGGCTCGTTGTAGACGGTCAGGTAGTAGAAGATGTTCTCCTGCGCCTCGCCGTACATCCGGTGCAGGCCGTTCTCGACGATGTGCGAGATCTCGAAGGCGAACGCCGGGTCGTAGGCGGCCACCGCCGGGTTGGTGGCGGCGAGCAGCAGCGAGTGGCCGTCCTCGTGCTGGAGGCCCTCACCGTTGAGCGTGGTCCGGCCGGCCGTCGCGCCGAGCAGGAAGCCCCGCGCCATCTGGTCGGCCGCGGCCCAGAGCCCGTCGCCGGTCCGCTGGAACCCGAACATCGAGTAGAAGATGTAGAGCGGGATCATCGGCTCGTCGTGCGTGGCGTACGACGTGCCGGCCGCGGTGAACGAGGCGACCGAGCCCGCCTCGTTGATCCCCTCGTGCAGGATCTGGCCGGTGGTGGCCTCCTTGTACGACAGGAACAGCTCCCGGTCCACCGAGGTGTACCGCTGGCCGTGCGGCGAGTAGATCTTCGCCGTCGGGAAGAGCGAGTCCATGCCGAAGGTGCGGGCCTCGTCCGGGATGATCGGCACCCAGCGCTTGCCGAACTCCTTGTCCTTCATCAGGTCCTTGAGCAGGCGGACGAAGGCCATGGTGGTGGCGACCTTCTGCTTGCCCGAGCCGCGCTTGACGTCGGAGAAGCGCTCGGTGCCCGGGATCTGCAGCGCCTTGCCGGTCGCCCGGCGGGTCGGCAGGTAGCCGCCGAGCTGCTTGCGCCGCTCGTGCAGGTACTCGATCTCGTCGGACTTCTCGCCCGGGTGGAAGTACGGCGGGAGGTACGGGTTGTCCTCCAGCTGCTTGTCCGGGATGTCGAGGTAGAGCCGGTCGCGGAAGAGCTTGAGGTCCTCCAGCGTCAGCTTCTTCATCTGGTGGGTGGCGTTGCGGGCCTCGAAGTGCGAGCCCAGCGTCCAGCCCTTGATGGTCTTGGCCAGGATCACCGTCGGCTGGCCGGTGTGCTCCATGGCCGCCTTGTAGGCCGCGTAGAGCTTCCGGTAGTCGTGGCCACCCCGCTTGAGGTTCCAGATCTCGTCGTCGCTGAGGTGCTCGACCATCTTGCGGGTCCGCGGGTCGCGGCCGAAGAAGTGCTCCCGGACGTACGCCCCGGACTCCGCCTTGTAGGTCTGGTAGTCACCGTCGGGCGTGGTGTTCATGAGGTTGACCAGGGCGCCGTCGGTGTCCGCCGCGAGCAGCGGGTCCCACTCGCGGCCCCAGACCACCTTGATCACGTTCCAGCCGGCGCCCCGGAAGAACGCCTCCAGCTCCTGCATGACCTTGCCGTTGCCCCGCACCGGGCCGTCCAGCCGCTGCAGGTTGCAGTTGATCACGAAGGTGAGGTTGTCCAGCTCCTCGCGGGCGGCCACGCCGATCGCGCCGAGCGACTCGACCTCGTCCATCTCACCGTCGCCGAGGAAGGCCCAGACGTGCTGCTGGGAGGTGTCCTTGATGCCACGGTGGTGCAGGTAGCGGTTGAACCGGGCCTGGTAGATCGCGTTCATCGGGCCGAGGCCCATCGACACGGTGGGGAACTCCCAGAAGTCCGGCATGAGCCGCGGGTGCGGGTACGACGGCAGGCCGCCGCCCGGGTGCGACAGCTCCTGCCGGAAGCCGTCGAGCTGGTCGGCGCTGAGCCGGCCCTCCAGGAACGCCCGCGCGTACATGCCGGGGGAGGCGTGGCCCTGGTAGAAGATGTGGTCGCCGCCTCCCGGGTGGTCCTTGCCCCGGAAGAAGTGGTTGAAGCCCACCTCGTAGAGGGACGCGGAGCTGGCGAAGGTGGAGATGTGGCCGCCCACGCCGATCTCGGGCCGCTGCGCCCGGTGCACCAGCATGGCGGCGTTCCACCGGATGTAGGCCCGGAGCCGGCGCTCGATGTGCTCGTCACCGGGGAACCAGGGCTCGCGCTCCGGCGTGATGGTGTTGATGTAGTCGGTGGTGGTCAGGGACGGCACCCCGACCTGGCGCTCGCGGGCCCGCTCCAGCAGGCTCAGCATGACGTAGCGGGCGCGCTTGGTTCCGCGCTCGTCGATGACACCGTCAAGCGACTCGACCCATTCGCTGGTCTCTTCAGGGTCGATGTCCGGAAGCTGGCTCGGCAGACCAGCGGTGATCACCGGGCGCTTGCGTTCCGTAGCCACAGGCGTTCCCTCGGTTCTGTGTGGGATAGGTCTCTAGCGCCATCCTGCCCCCTGGTGGCGCATGTCGTCACGTCTCCCTCCCCCAGACGCGATGCTGAACACAGGTACTCGCCGGTAACTTTGTGCGATCACCGGCTCCGCCGGCGGCCGTCCGGCCACACCGGCGGCGCTCGGGCGTCCCGCTCCGGCAGAATGCGCCGTATGCGGAGCGAGGTGATCACCGTCCGGACCGGGTCCCGGCCGACCGTCCGGGACATCACGAGCGAGGCCGAGCGGTTCGTCGCCGGCGAGGGCGACGGCCTGCTGCACGTCTTCGTGCCGCACGCCACCGCCGGCCTGGCGATCATCGAGACCGGCGCCGGCTCGGACGACGACCTGCTGCGCGCGCTCGACGACCTGCTCCCCACCGACGACCGCTGGCGGCACCGGCACGGCTCACCCGGGCACGGCCGCGACCACGTCCTGCCCGCCTTCGTCCCCCCGTACGCCACCCTGCCGGTGCTCGGCGGGCGGCTTCAGCTCGGCACCTGGCAGTCGCTCTGCCTGGTCGACACCAACGGCGACAACCCCGAACGGCAGGTCCGCTTCTCCTTCCTCCCCGGCTGAGGCGGGCGCGGCGCGGGCGTGGCCGACCCCTTGCCGAGCAGCGGACCCCGGTGGAGACCCAGTGCCGCCGTCAGCCGAGCAGCCGCCGAAGCTGGCCGGGGGTGTGGCCCAGCTGGGCGCGGACCGTGCGGGTCAGGTGCGCCTGGTCGGCGAAGCCCAGCTCGACGGCGAGCGCGGCGAGGCTGTCCGCACCCTCCTCCAGCCGGTCGAGCAGGCACCCGACCCGCAGCCGGTTGCGGTAGCGGGTCAGCGGCACCCCGACCCGGGCCTGGAACTCCCGGCTGAGCCGATAGGGCGAGACGCCGAGCGCCCGGGCCAGCGGCAGCAGCCCGGCCGCCTCGGGCGCGCCGTCGTGCAGGGCGGCCCGGGCCCGCTCGACCAGCCGCCGGTCCCGCCCGCTTCCGCCGGCCGCCGGTCCGGTGGCCGCGCCGACCAGCCGGACCAGCCGCTCGGCCGCGGCGTGGTCGGGGTCGGCCGTGGCGCGCAGCAGCAGCCGGTGGGCCAGGTCCACCCGGGCGTCGACGTGCACCACGGCAGGCACCGGCCGGTCGGCGAACAGCTCCCGCCACAGCCGCTCGGACAGGCGCAGCGAGGTGCAGTCGTCCCCGCCCGCCGGGTGGGCGAAGCGCTCCTCCTCACCCGGCACGGTCAGGTAGGCCACGGTCGGCTCGACGAACTCGGCGCCGCCGCGCCCGGCCCGGCGGAAGCCGCCCCGCCGCGTCAGCACGAGGCCATACGCGGTGGCCGGCTCGGGCGCGGACCAGCCGGTGTGGTCGTCGCGGCACCGCACCGCGCTGATCCCGAAGTCGGGGTGCGCCAGCAGCGGTGTCGCGGTACGCATGCCGGTCAGCGTAGGCCCACCGGCCGACCCGACCGCCCCGCAAGGATCGACAAGACCGCGGGCCACCGAAGCGGGCAGGGTGGCGGCCGTGACCGAGTCGACCCGCCGGACCGCCGCCCTGCTCACCGTCCTGCTCACCGGGCAGGCGATGGCCTCCATGGACACCTCGATCGCGGCAGTGGCCGCGCCCGCGATCCGCGCCGACCTGGCCGGACCGCCGACCGTGCAGCAGCTCGTGCTGGCCGGCTACACCCTCACCTTCGCCGTGCTGGTGGTGGTCGGGGCGCGGCTCGGCGCCCGGCACGGCTACCCCCGGGTCTTCCTGCTCGGCCTGGCCGGGTTCACGCTCGCCTCGCTGGCCTGCGGCCTCGCCCCGGGGCCGGCCACGCTGGTGCTGGCCCGGGTGGTCCAGGGCGCGGCCGGCGCGCTGATGGTGCCGCAGGTGCTGTCGCTGATCCAGGCGGTGGTCCCGGCGGCGGCCCGGGCGCGGGCCATCGGCGCGTACTCGATGGTGCTGGCCCTCGGCGTGGCCGCCGGCCAGGTCCTCGGCGGGCTGCTGGTGACCCTCGACCTGGGCGGCCTCACCTGGCGGGCCGCGTTCCTGGTGAACGTGCCGGTCGGCGTGGTGCTCCAGGTCGTCGGGCGGCGGGCGTTCGCCGGCCTGCCGGCCGACCCGCCCCGCCGCGAGCCGCTGGACCTGCCGGGCGTGCTGCTCCTCGCCGCCGCGATGCTCACCCTGGTGGTGCCGCTGGTGCTCGGCGGGGACCTCGGCTGGCCCGGGTGGGTCCGGGCCGCCGCGGCCGCCGCCGGCGCCGCCGGGCTGCGGCTCTTCCTCGGGTACGAGGTCCGGCGCGCGCATCGCGACGCCGCCCCGCTGCTGGACGTGACGGTGCTGCGCCACCCCGGGGTGCCGGCCGGGCTGCTCGCCTGCTGCGTGGTGATGGGCTGCTACGCGGGCTTCCTGTTCGTGCTCACCCTGCGGCTCCAGGACGGGCTGGGCTTCACCGCGCTGGCGGCAGGACTGGCCTTCCTCCCGTACGCGTCGGGTTTCGCCCTGTGCGGCCTCGCGGTGGCGCGGCTGCCGGAGCGGGTGCGGGCGGTGCTGCCGGTCGCCGGGCCTGCTGTGCTCGCGACGGTCGTGGTGGCGGTGGCCGGGCTCGCCGCCGCGGGCTGGCCGTGGCCGGCGGGAAGCGCGCTGCTGGTGGCCGGCGGCGCGGCGCACGCGGCGGCGTTCAGCCCGCTGGTCACCCGGCTCGCCCGCGTGGTGCCGGCCGGCGCGGCCGCGGCGCTGTCGGCGGCCGTCTCCACCGGCACGCTGCTCGCGGCCGTGCTAGGGGTGACCCTGGTCGGCGGCCTGTATCTCGCCCTGGCCGCGGCCGGCCGGCACGGGTCGGCGCTCACCCTGCCCCCGGCGCTCCTGACCGCCGCGCTGCTGCTGACGGGCGCCGTCGCCGCCCGGGTGGCCACGCGGCCGGCACCGGAGATGATCGCCTTCGCACGTACGATGTGAGGCATGGCGCGACCCCCCGCCCCCGAGGCCGGCGACCGCTCCGGCCTGGCCGGGGACGCTGTGCGCCGGATCATGCACATCGCCTCGGCCATGCGGCACTACCAGGACGAGGAGATCGCGGGGCTGGGGCTCACCCCGGCCGCCGCCCGCGCCCTGCACGAGCTGGACCCCGACCGGCCGCTGCCCGCCCGGGACCTCGCCGAGCGGCTGGCGTGCGACCGCTCCAACGTCACGGCGCTGGTCGACAAGCTGGAGCAGGCCGGGCTGGTGGAGCGGCGGGTCGACCCGGCCGACCGGCGGCAGAAGACGCTCGTGGTGACCGCGGAGGGCCGGCGGGTCCGGGACCGGGTCCGGCGGGTGATGTCCGACTCCCGACTCCTCGGCGGGCTCACCACGGCAGAGCTCGCCACCCTGCGTGAGCTGGTCTGGAAGGTCTCCGACGGCGGTTGCCCGCAGGAGTGCGACGAGGCCTGACGGGGTCCGGCCGGAACGTGTCCGACTGGGCGAGGTGCCCTCCGGTCGGTAATGCTGTCCGACGTGACCACCCCGCAAGATCTCGACGACCGGTTCCGGGCGGCCCTGACCGCGCTCGGCGCCCCCGCCTCGCGGCGTGACCTGGGTGAACCGCTGCCCGGTGGTGCGCCGCTGACCGGGGCGCAGGCACTGGCCCTGTTCGACGCCCAGCTCACCAGCCGGCTGCTCGATCTCGCCGGGCGCTGGCTGCGCAGCTTCGGCGAGGGGTACTACACGATCGGCTCCGCCGGTCACGAGGGCAACGCGACCGTGGCCGCCGCGCTGCGGCCGACCGACCCCGCCCTGCTCCACTACCGTTCCGGGGCCTTCTACTGCCTCCGTGCCGCCCAGGCGGCCGGCGCCTTCCCGGCCGGCCCGGCGGTGCCCGACACCGACGCCGACGCGCCGGACGCGATCGAGGACGCCCCGACGGCCCGGATCCCGGATCCGCGTACCCCCGCCGAGGGCGCCGTGGACGCGGACGCCGACCGGCCGGACGGGTCGCCGGAGTCCGGGCGGCCGGCCGGTGACCCGGGCGAACTCGGCGGTGGCGCGGCGACGCCGCCGCTGGAAGCGGTGCCGGACGATCCCTCGGCAACGGACGCCCAGGTGACGCCGGGTGGCCCGGCGACGTCGGACGAGTCCGCGACGGACGGCCCAGCGACGGCGGTCGGCCCGGTCACGCCGGGCGGGTCCCCGCCAGCCGCTGACGAGGCCGCGAGCCTGCCGGCCGGTGCCGCGGTGGCCGTGGACAGCGCCGGGGCCGCGACGGCCGGCGTACCCGAACTTCCGGGCCTCGACCCCGACGACGCCTACGCGGCGGCGGCCCGCGACGTGCTGCGCGGGATGGTGGCCTCCGCCGCCGAGCCGATCGCCGGGGGCCGGCACAAGGTCTTCGGCCGGGCGGACCTCGCGGTCGTCCCCACCACCTCCACGATCGCCTCGCACCTGCCCCGGGCGGTCGGCCTGGGGCTCGCGCTGGAACGGCTGCGCCGCGGCGGCCGGCGGGCCGACGGGGGCCCCGACGCCGCAGCCTGGCCGCCGGACGCCATCGTGGTCTGCTCGTTCGGCGACGCCTCGGTCAACCACGCCACCGCGACGGCGGCGTTCAACACCGCCGGCTGGTACGACCACACCGGGCTGCGCATCCCGGTCCTGTTCGTCTGCGAGGACAACGGGCTCGGCATCAGCGTGCGCTCGCCCCAGGGCTGGGTGGAGGCGACCCTGCGGGCCCGGCCCGGGATCCGCTACTTCGCCGCCGACGGCGCCGACGTGGCCGAGGCGTACCGGGTGGCGGGGGAGGCGGCGGCCTGGGTGCGCCGGCACCGGCGGCCGGCCGTGCTCCACCTGAGCACCGTGCGGCTCATGGGGCATGCCGGCGCGGACGCGGAGACCGCGTACCGGAGCCCGGCCGAGATCGCCGCTGACGTGGCCCGGGACCCGCTGCTGGCCACCGCCCGGCGGCTGGTGGAGGCCGGCTACGCCACCGGCGAGGAGCTGCTGGCCCGGTACGACGAGCGTGGCTGGCAGATCCGCCGGCTCGCCGAGGAGGTGCTGGACGAGCCGAAGCTGGCCTCGCCGGTCGAGGTGGTGGCCGAGCTGGCCCCGCGCCGGCCGGTCCGCATCTCGCGGGTGGTCGCCGACGCGGGGGCCCGGGCGGCGGGCCCGGACGCCGGCGCCCGCGCGGAGGTGTTCGGCGGCAAGCTGCCGGAGCGGGCCGGGCCGCTCACCCTGGCACAGAGCATCAACGCCGCCCTGGCCGACGGGATGCTCGGCCACCCCGGGATGGCCGTCTTCGGCGAGGACGTGGCCGCCAAGGGCGGGGTGTACGGGGTGACCAAGGGGCTGCGGGACAGGTTCGGGGCGGCGCGGGTGTTCGACACCCTGCTCGACGAGACCTCGATCCTCGGGCTCGGACTCGGCGCGGGGTTGGCCGGGATGCTGCCGGTGCCGGAGATCCAGTATCTGGCGTACCTGCACAACGCCGAGGACCAGCTCCGCGGCGAGGCGGCCACGATGCGCTTCTTCTCCCGGGGCGCGTTCCGCAACCCCATGGTGGTCCGGGTGGCCGGGCTCGCGTACCAGGAGGGGTTCGGCGGGCACTTCCACAACGACAACTCGGTGGCCGTGCTCCGCGACGTGCCGGGGCTGGTCATCGCGGTGCCGGCCCGCCCGGACGACGCCGCGCCGATGCTGCGTACCTGCCTGGCCGCCGCGGCGGTGGACGGCGCGGTCAGCGTCTTCCTGGAGCCGATCGCGCTCTACCACACCCGCGACCTCTACACGGAGGGTGACGGCGAGTGGCTGGCGGAGTACGCCGAGCCCGGCGCCTGGGCCACCCGCCACGTGCCGATCGGCCGCGCCCGGGTGTACGGGGTCGGCTCGGCCGAGGACCTCACCATCATCACCTTCGGTAACGGCGTCCGGATGTCGCTGCGGGCGGCGGCCACCCTGGCCGACGAGGGGGTCGGCAGCCGGGTGGTAGACCTGCGCTGGCTGGCCCCGTTGCCGGTGGCGGACATCATCCGGGAGGCCTCGGCCACCGGCCGGGTGCTGGTCGTCGACGAGACCCGTCGCTCGGGCGGGGTGGGCGAGGGCGTGATCGCCGCGCTGGTCGACGCCGGCTATGTCGGCACGGCGCGCCGCGTGGCCGGACTTGACTCGTTTGTACCATTAGGTCCGGCGGCACGTCAGGTTCTGGTCTCCGAGGAAGCCATTACCGAGGGTGCCCGTACGCTGCTGGCACGGTAAATTCCGTTCCACCCGGTGCGCCACTTGCGCGGGGAGCCACAACTGTGTGGACTGGGCCCGACGGCGTCGGACGACGCCACGAGCAGGGATGAGATGAGGAGGCACGCGACAGTGAGCGCGACCGCTGGTCAGGCCGCCGACGGGGTACGCAGCCTGGCGGACCGGTTCGGGATCGAGCCGGGGATGGTCGTCATGGAGATGGGGTACGACGACGACGTCGACCAGGATCTCCGGGACGCCCTGACCGACCGCTGTGGAGAGCTGGTCGACGAGGACACCGACGAGGTGGTCGACTCGGTTCTCGTCTGGTACCGCGACGGCGACGGCGACCTCTTCGAGCTCCTCGTCGATGCCCTCGGGCCGCTGGCCGACAACGGCGTGGTCTGGCTCCTGACGCCCAAGGCCGGCCGGGACGGCCACGTCGAGCCGAGCGAGGTCGCGGAGAGCGCGCAGACCGCCGGCCTCCAGCAGACCTCCACGATCAACGCGGGCCGCGACTGGAGTGGCGCCCGCCTCGTGCTCCGGCGCGGGTCGAAGAGCAAGAAGTAGGGCGGGGCTGCTCGCCCGGCGGCCGGTGTCGCCGGGTGTGGCAGGCTGATCATCTCCAGACCCGATCCAAGGAGCTCGTATGCCCATCGAGGTTGGCGCCGAGGCGCCGGACTTCGTGCTCAAGGACCAGAACAACCAGGAGGTCCGGCTCGCCGACTTCCGCGGCCGGCGCACCGTGCTGCTGGTCTTCTACCCGCTCGCCTTCACCGGCATCTGCCAGGGCGAGCTGTGCGAGGTGCGGGACAACCTCAACGAGTACGTCAACGACGACGTCCAGGTGCTGACGGTCAGCGTCGACTCGGTCTACGCCCACAAGATCTGGGCCGACCGGGAGGGCTACCAGTTCCCGCTGCTGGCCGACTTCTGGCCGCACGGCGCGGTCGCCCAGGCGTATGGCGTCTTCAACGACGTCGCGGGCATCGCCAACCGGGGCACCTTCGTCATCGACAAGGCGGGCGTGGTCCGGTTCGCCGAGATGAACATGCCCGGCGAGGCGCGGGACCAGCAGGGCTGGCGCAAGGCCCTGGCCGAGGCCGTCGCCGCCTGATCCACCCCGGGCACGTCGTTCGACCGGGTCGGAGCCCGGCAGGTAAGCTTGCCGCTCCGGCCCGCCGTACGGGCGTTCCGGGCGCGTAGCTCAGTGGGAGAGCACCCGCCTTACAAGCGGGGGGTCGCAGGTTCGAAACCTGCCGCGCCCACCACCCAGCAGCGAAAACCGCCCCGCGAAATCATTCCTCGGGGCGGTGACGCAACGACGACGGCACGCGACGGTCACATCGGGACCGCAGATGATGTCGTGGGGGGCCGCCATACTCGCTCTGTGGATCAAGGACGTCGGATCGCTGAGCGAATGTACGAAGCCTTCAACCGCCGGGACGCGGGTGCCGCCGAAGACATCTTCGCCAGCGACTTCTACAGCCATCCGTTGAAGGCCAGCGGCTGGGAGTGCGTGCAGCGCGCCTGGCAGCGTATGTGGGACCAGCATCCGGCCCTGAAGGTGAACCTCATGGATCTGGTCGCGGCCGACCAACGCGTGGCGACCCGGACCGAGATGGTCGGATTCGCCGATGGCTCGACGGCAACCATGCTGGAGATGTTCACCGTGGAAGACGATCGCATCGTTGAGCTGTGGGGCCTTTCAGCCAGGCCGCAAGCAGGGTCTTAGGACCCGTTCATACGCCTGACGCTCGACGGTCCGCGCAGCTCCTCGCGCAGCTGATCGGCGGTTGCTCGTTCCTTCGCGCGACGAAAAGGTCAAGCTCCGGCGGCGGGACGGCCGACGGAGCTTGACCTTCAGAGGTTCGGTCCGCACCGCCGGCGTCAGCAGTTGGCCTGGTAGAGGGCGAGGCCCTGCTGGTAACTCAGCAGGTAGCGGCTCGCCAAGCTGCCGTAGTAGGGGCGCAGTGCCGGGTCGGTAGTGCTGCTGAAGGACAACGTGTAGTACTTGAAATACATGTTGAAGTCGCTGGTGTACTTCGCCTTCAGGCCAGCGCAATACGTACTGGTCGCGGTCGTGCCCGCATCGGCCGCGTGGGCCGGTCCGCCGAGGCCTGCCAGTGCGCTGGCGGTGATGGCGGTGATGAGTGCGATACGGGAGAGGGAAATCCGCACGTCGTTCCTCCTTGGCTTGCGTCTCGCGATTGCGATCGCATGTTGCTGAATGGATGTTAGGAACGGCGGACCCGCTCGGTCGTCGACCGCAGGGTTGATCAACGGGTGGACGACACCCGGCTGTCCTTCCACCCCCGGGTGGACCCCACGGTGTGCAAGGTGCTTCACGGCTGACGCCCTCCTGTCCTCAGGGGGCGGACTTCTCCGCGCGTTCGCGGGTGCGTCTCAGGCTGGCGATCTCGCCCTTGATCGGCCACCAGTAGAACGGGACGAACGCGGCGAGCACCGCCACGCCGAGAACGGGATGCCAGGCGCCCAACGCGGTCCCGGCGGCGATCCACACGGGCGCCGGATGGAAGCGCCTGCTGATCGCCGCCGCCGTGGCCGCGTCGGTCGTCGCGGTCAGCAGGCGGCGGCCGCGCCGCGCGTACTCCCAGATGACGTTGAACAGGATGGCCGCCACCTCGTAGGAGATCCCGTAGAAGACGACGGCGGTCCGCTTTCCATGACCCGACTCGAAGGCGCCGGCCAGGACGGCCGAGGCGAACGGCAGGAACGCGATCTCCATCAGGAGGAGGGTATTGAGGAGGAGGACCAGGCGGTCCGCGGAGCGGATGTGGTCGAACATGACGTGGTGGTTCACCCACATCTGGCCGATGAGCAGGAAGGTGATGAAGTAGGCCGCATAGGAGGGCCAGAGTTCACGGAGGCCCGTCCACAGGTGCTCAGTGTCCTCCGGCGGGCGGATCTCCAGGACGAGCAGCGTGACGGCGATGGCGATGACCGCGTCGCTGAAGGTGACGACCCGACCGGGGTCCCGCTCCGCACCCACCGGACGGCTGCTGCGAGACCAGGGCATGCGCTTCGCCCGACTGGTCAGGCGTCACTCGTGGCGCGGCGACGGGAGGCGAGGGACCTCCACCGTCGCCCTCCGGCCTGCCTGGGCGGACCTACTCGTACCTTCCCACGAGCCACCTCGGGCCTCCTCGGCGTGGAAATGGTTGACTCCAGCGCGGCGGCCTTTCCCGCCGCTGCAGCCGGCAAACCCCACGCGCCCGGGGACCCGATCGAACCGGGCCACAGCGGTCGGGCGCGGCCGGGGTCGTTCCGGCCAGGCTTGACGTCGAAGGGAGGCCCTCGTGATCTCGGCACTCAACCGGCTTGTCGACCTTGTCGAAGAGCACCTCACCGAGGAACTCGACGTCACCGGACTGGCCCGGGCGGTCGGCACGACCGAATACCACCTGCGGCGGATGTTCTCGTCGTTGGCCGGCATGCCGCTGTCGGAGTACGTGCGCCGGCGCCGCATGACCCTCGCCGCCGCCGAGGTCGTCCGCGGCGAGGACGACCTGCTGCGCATCGCCGTCCGGCACGGGTACGGCTCGACCGAGGCGTTCGGGCGCGCGTTCCGGGCAGTCCACGGTGCCGGGCCGGGTGAGGTCCGCCGCGACGGAGGCCCCCTTCGCACACAACCGCAGCTCAGGTTCCGCCTGACCGTCGAAGGGAGCAACCCCATGAACACCCGCATCGTCGACCGCCCCGCGTTCCGGCTGGTCGGACACGCGGCCCGGGTTCCGCTGATCCACCACGGCGTCAACCCGCACATCCAGCAGCACATCGCCGCGCTGCCGATGGAGGAGCACGGCCGGCTCAAGAGCCTCGGCGACGCCGAGCCCGGGGGCCTGTTGCAGGTCTGCGACGACCTGGACCCGGACGGCACCGAGGGGAGCGAACTGACGTACCTGCACGGGGTCGCTCTCTCCGGGGACACGCCGGCCCCCGACGACCTCGACGCCATCGAGGTGCCGGCCGGCAGGTGGGCGGTCTTCCGCACCGCCGGGCCGCACCCGCAGGTGCTTCAGGAGACCTGGGCCGCGACCGCGACCGAGTGGTTCCCCTCGAACCCGTGGCGGCTCCGGCCCGGACCCTCGATCGTCGCCGTCCTCGACCGGGCGGACGACTTCAGCACCGCGACCTGCGAGCTGTGGCTACCGGTTGAACCGGCATGACGGATTGATGGTGCGTCGGCTGCTCACGCCTGCCCGGCGTGCTGCCGGCGCACCATCTCCGTGATCCAGACCGGCGCGAACGGGGACGTGCAGCCCGGGGGAGTCGGGTAGTCCTTGAGCACCTCCAGGCGCTCGCCGATGTCGATGGCGCGGGCGCGGAGCGCGGCGTCGGAGATCCCGATCTGCGCCAGGCAGTGGTTCATGGCCCACTGGAGGCGGTCCGGGGCGTCCTTCATCTGCGCCTCGATGACGTCGAGCAGCCGGGCGAGGTCCAGGCCCTCGGGCCTCTTGGCCACGCGTTCCGTGGTCAGCGCCCACCCGGCGCTGGCGACCACGGGATCCGGGTCGGCGGACCAGGCCAGGCGCAGCTCCTCGGCGTGCGGGTTCTTCTTCACCACGTAGTTCACGAGCCAGTCGTGCACCTTGGGTGTGCGCCCCTCGCGGAGCATGCGGTCCAGCTCGTCCCGCCCGAACGCCCTGGGGCGGCAGATCAGGAGCGCCAGCAGTCTGGCCGCGGTGTCGCCGGTCTTCCAGAGCCGGCACGCGAGGTCCTGTTGCGTCTTCAGCCGCTTCGCGAGTGCGCGCAGCTTGCCGAGGTTCACCCCGTGATCGTCACCGTGCCGCTCGTTCACCGCGCGTGCCTTCGGGTCCTCGAGCGCGGCCAGCTCAGCCATCACCTCGGCCACCGTCGTCTCGGCCACCTCAGCCTCCCGCCCGTCACCTGCGAGATGCAGCCTACGACTAGCCGAAGGTGAACACGTACGCCTCGGCGCCGGGTTCGCGGAACGTGAGCTCCAGGGTCCGCTCCCGGACTCCCTCCCGCTGGCGGACGAGCTGGTACAGCCGGCCCTCGCGGAGCAGGCCGTTGCCGTCCTCGTCGACGTCGTCGCCGTGGGCCGGGCCGGGTGCCGCGCCGTCGAGGAGGAGGCGGAAGGGGATCGGGCCCCGCGTACCGGGTGACAGCACGAGATGCGCGTCGCGGGCCTCGAACCGGAAGGCGAGGGTGCCGCCGGCCCGGTCGAGCGTGACCTTCTCGGAGCCGATCGTCCACTCGCCGCCGAGCGCCCAGTGGTCGGCGGGCAGGCTCGCGGGGAGTTCGTAGGCGCGGCTCGCGTCGTACGTGGCGTCGTCCGGTGACGCGAACTGCTCGGAGCGCGCGTAGCCGAGATACGTTTCGGGCGTACGCAGGTGGTCCCAGTCGGCGTCGGCCTCCACCCCGCGCCCCGCCACGGGGACGAGGTCGCGGTCGACGCCGAGCAGCCGCTGGATCACGCGTTCCGACCGCTCGTAGCGGCCCTCGCCGAAGTGGTGGTCGCGGATGACGCCGTCCGCGTCGACGAAGTAGAGCGCCGGCCAGTAGTGGTTGTCGAACGCGCTCCAGACCCTGTAGTCGCTGTCGACCGCGACCGGGTAGTCGATGCCCCGCGCCCGCACCGCCTCGCGCACCGCGTCGATGTCGTGCTCGAACGAGAACTCCGGCGTGTGCACGCCGACGACGACGAGGCCGTCGTCCCGGTAGGCCTGCGACCACGCCCGGACGTACGGCTCCTGGCGCAGCCAGTTGATGCAGGTCAGCGTCCAGAAGTTCACGAGGACGGGGCGCCCCCGCAGCTCGGCGGGACCGAGTGGCTCGGAGTTGAGCCACCCGGTTGCCCCGTCGAGCGAGGGCAGGCGCAGCCGTTCGGAGACGGCCATCTACCGCAGCGACCGGAAGGCGGTGCGAAGCTCGTCGCACAGGAGTTGCGGCTGCTCCCACGCCGCGAAGTGCCCGCCCCGGTCGAGCTGGTTGTAGTGGATGAGGTTCGGATACGCCCGCTCCGCCCAGCTGCGCGGCGCCTGGTAGAGCTCGTCGGGGAAGACGCTGACGGCGGCCGGCACGGAGACGTCCTTGGCGCCGAGGAAGGAGAGCTTGTTCTCCCAGTAGAGCCGAGCGCCGGAGACACCCGTGTTCGTCAACCAGGTGAGCGTGATGTTGTCGAGGATGTCGTCGCGCGTGAGCCCGCCGGGTTGCCCGTCGAAGGCCCGGCAGATCAGCTCCAGGCTGGCCGCGTCGTGGTCGCACATGAAGCTCGCCAGCGCGACGGGCGAGTCGGCGAGACCGATCAGCGTCTCGGGGCGCGTCGCCATGATGAGCGCGTAGGCGGCGTGCTTCCAGAAGAAGTCCTGCTGCTCGCAGGCCCGCCGCTCCTCGTCGGAGAGGTTGGCCGGCAGCTTGGACATCGCGTTGTTGATCCCGGTGATGTCGGACTGGAACAGCGCGTCCAGCTCGGGCGGCACCGTGCTCGGCATGTTGGTGTGGATGCCGGCGAGCTCCGGTGGCGCCTGCACACCCAGCACGTTGGTGATGAGCGCGCCCCAGTCGCCGCCCTGGGCGACGAACCGGTCGTAGCCGAGGCGTTTCATCAGCTCGGTCCAGGCACGGGCGATGTGTTCCGGGCCCCAGCCGGGTTCCGTCGGCTTGCCCGAGAAGCCGTAGCCCGGCATCGACGGGATCACCAGGTGGAAGGCGTCCGACGCGGACCCGCCGTGTGCCGTGGGGTCGGTCAACGGACCGACGATCTTCAGCTGCTCGATGACAGAGCCGGGCCAGCCGTGGGTGACGATGAGCGGCAGAGCGTCCTCGTGCTGGGACCGGACGTGGATGAAGTGGATGTCCAGGCCGTCGATCTCGGTGGTGAAGTTCGGCAGGGAGTTCAGTCTCGCCTCGACCTTGCGCCAGTCGTACTCCTTCTCCCAGTAGCGGGCGAGGGCCTGGCTGGTCTCGAGCGGTACGCCCTGCGACTGGTCGCCGACGGTCTGTCTCTCGGGCCAGCGGGTGGCCGCGATCCGCTGCCGCAGCGCCTGGAGATCCGCCTCGGGGATCTCCACCGTGAACGGCCGGATGTCGGTGGCGCGGGCCAGGGTCTGCGTCTTGACGGCCACGTGGGCCTCCTTCTCCTCGGAGTTGGTCGGCGGCGGGTGCGATCAGCTCTGGCTCGCTCCCCGGCGGGGGAGCTTCCAGTCGGGCCGGGGGAAGTGGCAGGTGTAGCCGCCCGGATGCTTCTCCAGGTAGTCCTGGTGCTCGGGCTCGGCCTCCCAGAACGGGCCGGCCGGGGTGACCTCGGTGACGACCTTGCCCGGCCAGAGGCCGGAGGCGTCCACGTCGGCGATGGTGTCCTCGGCCACCTTCCGCTGCTGGTCGTTGCAGTAGAAGATGGCGGACCGGTAGCTGGTGCCGACGTCACCGCCCTGCCGGTTCTTCGTGGTCGGGTCGTGGACCTGGAAGAAGAACTCGAGAAGGTCCCGGTACGAGAGCTTGTTCGGGTCGTACGCGATCTCGATCGCCTCGGCGTGTCCCTCGTGGTTGTAGTACGTCGCGTTCGGCACGTCCCCGCCGGTGTAGCCGACCCGGGTGGACACCACGCCAGGCCGCTTCCGGATGAGGTCCTGCATGCCCCAGAAGCAGCCGCCGGCCAGGACGGCCTTCTCCGTCGTGTCACTCATCGTTTCGCCCCCCGTCCGGGTGCTCGAACAGTGCGCGGTACTCGCCGTATCCTTCGCGTTCCAGGTCGTCGCGCCGGATGAACCGGAGCGCGGCGGAGTTCATGCAGTAGCGCAGGCCGCCCGTGGCGATCGGGCCGTCGTCGAACACGTGCCCGAGGTGGCTGTCGCCGTGGGCCGACCGGACCTCGGTGCGGACCATGCCGAGGGTGGCGTCCCGGACCTCGACCACGTTGCGCGGATCGATCGGCTTGGTGAAGGAGGGCCAGCCGGTGCCGCTGTCGAATTTGTCGACCGACGCGAACAGTGGCTCGCCGGACACGACGTCGACGTAGATGCCCGGATCCTTGCTGTCCCAGTAGGGATTGTCGAAGGCCGGCTCGGTCCCGCCCTCCTGGGTGACCCGGTACTGCTCGGGCGACAACCGGGAAACTGCCTCCGGGTTCTTCCGGTACTCGTGCGACACCGTCGTTCCTCTCGGCTGGGTCGTCGGCAGGCAAGGCCGGTCCAACGGGCTGCACACGCAGCGCGTGTGGCTACCCGGCCTGCCGTCGGCTAACCCCGCGGGCGTTCCGGAGGAGTCACCGCCGCTGCCGGGCCGCGGCCTCGATCTCGAGCATCCCGTTCAGCGCCAGCGCCGTGTTGATGAGGGCGAGGTGGCTGAACGCCTGCGGGTAGTTGCCGATCTGCTCGCCGGTCGCGGCGATCTCCTCGGCGTACAGGCCGAGGTGGTTGCTGAAGGTGAACATCTTCTCGAAGGTGAGCCGGGCGTCGTCGAGGCGGCCGGAGCGCGCCAGCGCCTCGGCGTACCAGAAGGTGCACATGTTGAAGGTGCCCTCGTGGCCGGGCAGCCCGTCGGGGGAGTGGACCGGGTCGTACCGGTGGACCAGGCTGTCGGAGACCAGCTCCCGCTCGATGGCTTCGAGGGTGCGGCACCACATCGGGTCCGACGGCGTCACGAAGCCGACCGCCGGCATGGAGAGCAGCGCGGCGTCCAGGACGTTCTCGCCGTACGCCTGGACGAAGGACCCGCGTCCCCGGTGGTAACCGCGCGCCATCACCTGGTCGTAGATGAGGTTCCGCTGGCTGGTCCAGCAGGTGACGTCCCCGGGGCGGCCGGTGCGGGCGGCGAGCCGGATGGCCCGGTCCAGGGCGACCCAGGACATCACGCGGCCGAACGTGTAGTCCCGGGGATGGTGCCGGCTCTCCCAGATGCCGGCGTCCGGCTGGTCCCAGTTGTGGCACAGCCAGTCGATGAGCCGGACCGTGCTCTTCCACACCTGGTGGGAGACCCGGATGCCCTGCTCGTCGGCCACGTGCATGGCGTAGAGGGCCTCGCCGTGGATGTCGAGCTGGAGCTGGTCGGCGGCGCCGTTGCCGATCCGGACCGGCCGGGAGCCGCGATATCCCTCCAGGTGGTCGAGCACCTCCTCGTGCAGGTCGGACGACCCGTCGACCCGGTACATGATCTTCAGCGGGGCCTGGTGGTCGCCGGCCTCGCGGATCCGCTCGTCGAGCCAGTCCATGTACCGGCTGACCTCCTCGGTGAAGCCGAGGCCGAGCAGCGCGTGCACCGAGAAGGACGTGTCCCGGACCCAGGTGTAGCGGTAGTCCCAGTTGCGGGTGCCGCCGACGAGTTCGGGCAGCGCGGCCGTCGGCGCGGCGATCATCGCGCCGGTGGGCGCGTACGTCATGAGTTTCAACGTGATGGCCGACCGCTCGACCATCTCCCGCCACCGGCCGGTGTACCGGGACCGCTCGACCCACCGTCGCCAGTAGTCGCGCGTCCACTCGAACATCCCCTGCACCTCTTCGAGCGGGACGGCCCGGGGTTCCATCGGGGAGTTCGTCTCCAGCACCACCCCGCCGGTGTCGCCCTCGTTGAGGGTGCCGAACCCGATGAGGTCGCCGTCCTCCAGGTGCATGTCCTCCTCGGCGATGAGGCGGCGGACCGGTTGGACCGGGTTGAAGGTGAGCGAGGCGGACGAGCCGCGGAAGACGTACCCGTTGCGGTGCCGCTCCAGCCGGGGCCGCTCGCGCGCGTAGTCGAACCGGGGCCGGCACTCCAGCCGGAACCGCATGCTGCCCCGGACCATGGTGACCATGCGCACCAGGCGGTGCACGTCGGTGGCCTTCTCGCCGGTGACCGGCATGAAGTCCTGGACCTCGGCGACCCCGTCGGCGCTGATGAAGCGCGTGATCAGGATCGGGGTGCCGGGCAGGTAGAGCTGCTTCGTGACGTACGTGGTCTCGTGGGGGGCGACCCGGAAGAAGCCGCCGCGCTCGTGGTCGAGCAGGCTGGCGAAGATGCTGGGCGAGTCGAAGCGCGGCGCGCAGAACCAGTCGATCGTCCCGTCGCAGGTCACCAGGGCGGCGGTCTGAAGATCACCGATGAGCCCGTGATCCTCGATCGGCGGATACTCGCTCACGTCGCCCCCCGTTTCGACTGCACCCTCCCGCAGTAACCTAAAGGGCAATTTTGGCCACGTAAGTCGTATTCGTGAATGCCACCCCTCCGCGTGCTCAGCCGAGTCCGTGGCGGCGGTCGCCCGCCACCAGTTCACTCACCCGCGCCTCGGTCTCCGCCGAGAACACGTCCCGCCGCCGCGCCTCGACCGCCCGGCGGGTCTCCTCGGCCACCAGGTCGCCGTTGATCGCGGCCGCCGCCAGGGCGCCCGCCGCCGCTGCCGCGCCGACCTGGGCGGCCGGGTCGGTGACGTTGCCCGCGACCCACACCCCGGGCACATCGGTACGCCCCATCGGGTCGGCGGGGACGTGCTCGCCGGCGCCGGACGGGTGCGCCACCGCCCGCAGCCCGAGCGCCGCCAGGAATCCGGCCCGCGCCACCATCCGGGGCCCGGCGACCAGCACCTCGCGCGCGACCAGCCGGCCGTCGCGCAGGCGTACCCCGGCCAGCCGGTCCTCCACGACCTCGACCGACGCGATCTCGCCCTCGACCACGGTGACGCCCCGTGCCGTCAACTGTTCCGCCTGCTCGTCGGTGAGCGGCGGCGCGGTGTGGCGCAGGAAGAGCACGTCGTCGCTCCACTGGCCGAACAGCAGCGCCTGGTGCACCGACAGCGGCCCGGTGGCCAGCACCCCGATCGGCCGGTCGCGCACCTCCCACCCGTGGCAGTACGGGCAGTGCACCACGTCCCGGCCCCACCGGTCGCGCAGCCCGGGCAGCTCGGGCAGCTCGTCGACCAGGCCGGTGGCCACCAGCAGCCGGCCGGCTCGGACCCGGCGGCCGTCGGCCAGCGCCACCGTGAAGCCCTCGCCGTCGCGGGTCACCGTGTCGACCTCGCCCTCCACCAGGTGCCCGCCGTACCGGCGCACCTCGTCCCGGCCGCGCGCCAGCAGCTCGGCCGGGGGCATGCCGTCCCGGGCCAGCAGCCCGTGCACCCCGTCGGCCGGTGCGTTGCGGGGGCTGCCCCCGTCGATCACCAGGACCGACCGGCGTGCCCGGGCCAGCATCAGCGCCCCGCTCAGCCCGGCGGCGCCGCCGCCGATCACCACTACCTCGTACCCTTCGGTCATCCTGACCACCTCCTGCCGCAACGATGCGGCGGTGCTGGCTGTAACCGCAAACTTCGTTGCTGTTCTGGCAAACTAGGGTGATGGATGACGACCTGGACCGTGGCCTCGACACGGTCGGCCCCCGGCTGCGCGCGCTGCGCCGCGAACGGGAGACCACCCTGGCCGAGCTCTCGGCCGCCACCGGGATCTCGGTGAGCACCCTGTCCCGGCTGGAGTCGGGCAGCCGCCGGCCCACCCTGGAACTGCTGCTGCCTCTGGCCCGGGCGCACGGCGTGACCCTCGACGAGTTGGTCGGCGCCCCGCCCACCGGCGACCCGCGCATCCACCTGCGGCCGGTCACCCGGCACGGCATGACCATGCTGCCGCTCACCCGGCGGGCCGGCGGCATCCAGGCGTACAAGCTGGTCATCCCGGCCGGCGGGCGGCCCGCCGAGCCCACCCCGCAGACCCATGAGGGGTACGAGTGGGTCTACGTGCTCAACGGGCGGCTGCGGCTCGTCCTCGGCGAGCACGACCTGGTGCTCGCGCCCGGCGAGGCGGCGGAGTTCGACACCCGGGTGCCGCACTGGTTCGGCCGCGCCGACGACGAGGCGGTCGAGTTCCTCAGCCTCTTCGGTGCCCAGGGCGAACGCGCCCACCTCCGCGCCCGCCCCCGCCCCGCGGAAAAAGGCTGATCGGCCGGGCCCGGAAGTGACCTTGGCCACCCCTGCGCCGTCTCCCCGCGCAGGGGCAGGTCACCTGCCGTTACCCGGCGGTTAAGGTGGGCCTCGCGAAGTCGCTTCCCCGGACCCCGGGGCGCGGCTTCGTAGTGCTTCACGGGATCCGTGGAGCCCAGCCGTCCCGACGTTCTCCGGGCCAACCGCAACGGGACGGCTGCACCCCCACCGCCCGGCCGGCGTGTCCGGCTGGGCCAACCCGGAACGGAGTAAGGCCACGCCATGAGCGTGTCTACGCAGGATCCTGCTGCCCCGGTCGAGCCGGCGGAACCCGCCGCGCAGAGCCGCCTCGACCGCTTCTTCGAGATCACCCGCCGGGGCTCGACGGTCCGGCGCGAGGTGCTCGCCGGGCTCACCACCTTCGCGACGATGGCCTACATCGTCGTGCTCAACCCGCTGATCATCGGCACCGCGCCGGACGCCGACGGCAAGACGCTGGGCATCCCGGCGGTCGCCGGGGTCACCGCGCTGGTCGCCGCGGTCATGACGATCATGATGGGCATCGTCGGCCGGGTGCCGTTCGCGGTGGCCACCGGCCTCGGGCTGAACGCCTTCGTGGCGTACGCGGTCGCGTCCCAGATGAGCTGGGCCGAGGCCATGGGCCTGGTCGTCATCGAGGGTCTGATCATCACCGTGCTGGTGCTGACCGGCTTCCGGAAGGCCGTCTTCCGGGCCATCCCGGCCGAGCTGAAGGCGGCCATCGCGGCCGGCATCGGCCTGTTCATCGCGCTGATCGGCTTCGTCGACGGCGGTCTGGTCCGGGCCGGCACCGGCGTGCCGCTGCAGCTCGGCTCGGGCAGCAACGGCACGCTGCACGGCTGGCCCACGGTCGTCTTCCTGGTCGGCCTGCTGGTCACCGGCATCCTGGTGGCCCGCAAGGTGAAGGCGGGCGTCCTGATCGGCATCGTGGCCACCACGGTCGTCGCGGTGATCGTCAACGCGTTCGCCAAGCCCGGCGGCGCTCTCGTCGACGGCAAGCCCAACCCGGACGGGTGGCGCCTCAACGTGCCGACCCTGCCGGACCCGCTGGTCCAGAAGCCCGACCTGCACCTGCTCGGCAACGTGTCGTTCGGCGCGTTCGCCAGCGTCGGCCTGATGACCGCGCTGCTGCTGGTCTTCACCCTGGTGCTGGCCGACTTCTTCGACGTCATGGGCACGACGGTCGGCCTCGCCAAGCAGGCCAACCTGGCCACCGAGGACGGCACCGACATGCCGCGGCTCGGCAAGGTGCTCTTCGTCGACGGCGTCGCCGCGGTCGCCGGTGGCGCGGGCAGCGCCTCGTCGGCCACCACGTACGTCGAGTCCTCCTCGGGCATCGCGGACGGCGGCCGGACCGGCCTGACCAGCGTGGTCACCGGCGTGCTCTTCCTGGGCGCGCTGCTGCTCACCCCGCTGGTGTCGCTGGTGCCGAGCGAGGCCGCCGGCCCGGCGCTGGTGGTCGTCGGCGCGCTGATGATCCGCCAGGTCAAGGACATCGACTTCACCGACGTGGGCGTCGCCGTCCCGGCCTTCCTGACCATGACGCTCATGCCGTTCACCTACTCGATCACCAACGGCATCGGCGCCGGCTTCATCAGCTGGGTGGCGATCCGGGTGGCGCAGGGCAAGGCCCGGCAGATCCACCCGCTCATGTGGGCGGTGGCCGTCGCGTTCGTGGTCTACTTCGCCATCAACCTGGTCAAGGCCGTCACCGGCGTCAGCTGACCGGTCCTGCGCCGCGCCCCCGTTGCCCGTTGGCCCGAGGCAACGGGGGCGCGGCGTATCCGGATCATGGGCTAGAGTGCCGGGGCGCGGACACGCGACCGTCGTGGGCGCAGGGGGATGAGGCCATGGATCGCCGTCAGCTTCCCCTGCCATGCCCTCTTCCGGGTCGCGCTTCCTGACCGAGCACTCACCGCGGCCCGGGTCACTCCACGACCTTGGAGAATCGCGTTGTCCTTTCCTGACCTGACCACCGACCGTCTCGTGCTGCGTCCCTGGCCGGCCGAGGAGGCCGCCGCCGTCGTCGCCGGTGAGCGCCTCCCGCACTGGGCAGCGGACTTCCCCGCCGCGGGCGACCGGATGATCGCCGGGATCATCGCCGGGAACCCGGACCAGCCGCACGGGCACTACCTGATGATGGAACGGGAGACCGGCCTGACCGTCGGCGCCATCGGGCTGAAGCTGCCGGCCGCCGACGGTGCGGTGGAGTTCGGCTACGGCGTCGCCCCGTCCCGGCGCTGCCGGGGCTACACCACCGAGGCCGTCCGGGCGCTGGTCGCCTTCGCCCGCACCGTACCCGGGGTGGCGGAGGTCTTCGCCACCGTCGACCCGGCCAACGTGCCGTCGGTGCGGGTGCTGGAGAAGGCCGGCCTGCGCCGGGACGGCACCGTCGACAGCGACGAAGGGCTGCTGCACCGGTACGTCGCCGGGTAGCGCCCGAGCCGAACAGGCCCGGTGGCGGGGCGACCCGCCGCCGGGCCGTTCGTCGTTGAACGGGCGTGAGCTACGCGGAGGTCGACGGGGTGCGGCTCTGGTACGAGATCCACGGCACGGGCCGCCCGCTCGTCCTGCTGCACGGCGGCTACGGCTCGACGGAGATGTTCGCGCCCGTCCTGCCCGACCTCGCCGCGCGGCGGCAGGTCGTCGCGGTCGACCTCCAGGGCCACGGCCGTACCGCCGACGTGGACCGGCCGCTGCGCTACGAGTCGATGGCCGACGACATCGCGGCCCTGCTGCGGCACCTCGGCCTGCCGGCGGCCGACCTGCTCGGCTACTCGCTCGGCGGCGGGGTGGCCCTGCGCGCCGCGATCCAGCACCCGGCCCTGGTCCGCCGCCTCGTGCTGGTCTCCACGCCCTACCGGCGGCAGGGCTGGTACCCGGAGGTGCTGGCCGCGATGGCCGCCCAGGATGAGCGGGTCGCCGAGCAGATGCGGGGAACCCCGCCGCACGAGCGCTACGAGCGGGTCGCGCCCCGCCCCCAGGACTGGCCGACCCTCTGGGCGAAGACCGGCGAGCTGCTGCGCCGCGAGTACGACTGGTCCGCCGACGTGGCCGCCCTGCCCATGCCGGTGCTGCTGGTCTTCGCCGACGCCGACTCGATCCCCGTACGCCACGCGGCCGAGTTCTTCGGGCTGCTCGGCGGCGGCCGCCGGGACCCCGGCGGGGACGGCACCGGCCGGCCGGCCTCCCGGCTGGCCGTGCTGCCCGGGCTGACCCACTACGACATCGTGGGCTCACCCGCCCTGCCCGCGGCCGTGCTGCCCTTCCTCACCCACGGGGTGCGGGCCCCCGGGTGACCCGGCGTGCCCGTCGCCGCCGGAGCACCCGTCCGGCCACCAGGCCGCCGAGCATCAGCGCCACCACACCGATCGCCCACCAGACCCGGCCGCCCGGTCCGGACGGCGGATCCGCCGCGCGGACCCGCCCGCCACGCACCACCTCGTCCGCGACGTCGATGGCGAGCACCTGGTCCGGTGCGGTGAGCAGGGTGGTCGGTGCGGCGGCCCCCGGGGCCAGGCCCAGCACCCGGATCGTCCGCACGTTCCCGTACGCGGTCCGCTGGTCCATCTCCAGCGGTCCCTCGAAGGAGGCCGGGGCGTTCGGCTCGGGCCGGTACCCGACCACCACGGCGGTCCCGTCCGCCTGCCAGCCGAGCAGCCGGATCGTGGTGACGCCCGCGACGTCGGGCAGCGCCGGCGCGCCGAGGTCCTTCCCGGTGGTGTCGACCCGCCGCAGCCGCCACCGGTCGCTGCCCGGCTCGTGGCTGACCAGTGCCAGCGTCCCGTCGGGCAGCCAGGCCCCCTTGCCGGCCAGCCCGCTCTCCGGCGGCAGCGGGAACGACGTGATCGACTGCCCGTCGGCGCTGGTCACGAGCACCTTGTCGCCGACCTGGTAGGCCAGCCGGGACCCGTCGGCCGTGAACGCGACCGGGGTGCCGAAGATCGGCAGTTGGTCGGTTTCGAGCAGGCGCACCGCGCGGCCGGTGTCCAGCCGGACCAGGCTGAGCGTGTTGACGTAGGCGCTGCCCTCCGGGTCGGCCGGCGTGGTGTCCCGGACCACCAGCGCGGTCCCGTCCGGCGCCCAGCCGGCCGGCTCGCTGGTGACGCTGCCCGGCACCGTGCTCGCCAGGCGCCCGACCGTCCCGTCGACCAGGTCCACCAGATCGACCCGGGGGTGCTCGCTGGAACCGGCCGGAACGGCCACCCGCCGCCCGTCGGGGGACAGCAGCACCTGCTCACCGGCCGGCGCCTCGTGGCCGACCGTCCAGGTCCGGTAGCGGTCGGCGTCGGCGCCGACGATGCCCACGGTGCCGTCCTCGTCGATCAGCCCGGTGAGCCCCCGCGCCTGCCCGCTGAACACGACCGACGCCGGACCGAGCCGGGGCCGGTCGGTGGCGCGCAACGAGCCCCACGCCGGCAGCCCGATCCGGTCGGGCAGCGCCGGATCGTCCACACCGGCCGGGGCGAGGGCAGCCGGCCCGCCATCCCGTACCGCAGGCGGCACGAGTGCCACCAGCACCAGCAGAGCCGCGACCGCCGCCGCCATCCGCCGCCGGGTGCGCCGCGCCGTCCGCACCGCGCGGTCGTGAACCGGGTACGCGGGCACCTCGGCCGCCGCCTCCCGCAGCGCCTCCCGCAGCCGTACGCTCATCGCCCGCTCCTCTCCCGCGTCGGCTCCCACAGATCGGGGACGAGGTCGCGGAGCCGGCGCACGGCGTCGTGCCCGTGCCGCTTCACCGTGCCCACCGAGCAGCCGAGCACCTCGGCCACCTGCGCCTCGGTCAGGTCCTCGTAGTAGCGGAGCACCACCACGGCCCGCTGCCGGGCGGTGAGCCGGCGCAGCGCCGCCACCACACTGAGCCGCAGCGCGGTGTCCTCGGTGTGGTCGCCGCCGCCACGCTCGACGGGCGTCGCGTCCAGCCGTTCCGCGAGCCGCCGACGGCGCCACCACGAGACCTGCTGGTGGTACATGACCCGGCGCACGTACGCCTCCGGGTCACCGTCGTGGATCCGCCGCCAGTGCCGGTACGTCCGGGCCAGCGCGCTCTGCAACAGGTCCTCGGCGTGCTGGTGGTCGCCGGTCAGCAGGTACGCGGTCCGCGACAGCGCGGGCGACCGCTGCACCACGAACTCGTGGAACGTCTCCGACATGCCCACCCACCCCCTCGCCCCCTAGGAACGCGCTCCGCCCGACGGATGGTTGAGGCGGTCATTTCGCGAAGCGGGCCGGATTACGCGGCGGTCCTCAGGCGAGTCGGCGGGCGAGCCAGGGCAGTAGCGCGTCGCCCTGCAACCGCTGGAACGCCCGGACCGTCGGGATGCCGGGCGGGGGCGGCTGGCGGGCGCCGTCCAGGAAGAAACCGGTGAACCCGGCCAGCACGCCGGTCAGGTCGGCCGGGTCCACTCCGGCGAGGAGCGGCCGGGCGGCCAGCAGCGCCTCCGGGTCGTGACCGCCGTGCACCTGCACGTTGACGAGGACCAGCAGGCTGTCCAGCCAGGCCGGCCCGCGGCAGGCCCAGGGCCAGTCGACCACGGTGACGCTGCCGTCCGGGCCGATCAGCAGGTTGTCGGCCCGGATGTCGACGTGGCAGAGGGTGTCGCCGGCCAGCGCGGCCAGCCCCCGGTCGGTGGCCGCGCACAGCTCGGGCAGCCGGGCCGCAGCCCACGGGTCCAGGTCGGCCGGCGGGTCGTCGGCGAGCCGCCGCCAGCCGCCGAAGTCGTACCCCAGTTGCTCGGTCGCGGTGGCGACCACCGCGGCGGGGGCCGGGGTGAGCACCCCGGCCATCACCTCCAGGGTGGACAGCACGGCGGCCAGCTCGCCGGCCTCCCACGGGGTGACCGGATGGCGGCCCTCGACGTCGCTGAAGACCAGCGCGATCCAGTCGCCGTCGTCGTGACTGCCGAGCAGCCGGGGCGCCGGCGTGGCCGGCGGTAGCGCGGCCGCGTTGCGCGCCTCCGCCCGGTGCAGGGTGGGGCTGCGGTCGTTCTGCGCCGGGCTGACCGCCTTGACGAAGGCCCGCCCGCCACCGGCGGTGCGGACCCGGTCGGCGGTGCCGGGGGAGAAGCCGCCGTGCTGTGACTCGGCGGCCACCACCCGGTCGCCGAGGATCTCCTCGACCGCGGCGCGGACGGGCCCGGGCAGGTCGCTCCAGCGGATCCGGCTCTTCGTCAGGCTGGTCACCGACCCACCGTGCGCGACCCCGCCCGGCCACGGCAAGCCGATTACCGCGCCCCGGCGGTGTAGCGGAGCACCACCACGCCGGCGTCGAACGGCCGGGTCTCGGTCAGGGTGAACCGGGTCGGCGCGAAGCCCCGGTCGACCAGCGGGATGCCGCTGCCGACCACCACCGGGTTGAGCTTGACCACCAGTTCGTCGACCTCGTCCAGGAGCTGGCCGGCGAGCTGGCCGCCGCCGCAGAGCCAGATGTCGCCGCCCGGCTGGGCCTTCAGCTCGCGGACGAATGCCACCGGGTCGCCGGCGACGATCTCGACCTGCGGGTCGTCCGACGGGGGCAGCGAGCGGCTGAAGACGTACTGCTTGAGGTGCGCGTAGGGGCTGGTCACGCCGATCTTCAGCGCCGGGTCGTAGGTGGCCCGGCCCATGAGCAGGGCGTCGAAGCGGCCGGGCGGCGGTGAGGCGATGCCGAACTGGGCGTGGGTGAACGTGGGGAAGGTCTGGGGCCACTCGGCGGTCAGGTAGGCCGCCACCTCCGGCTCCAGCGGGAGGAAGTCGTAGGACCCGTCGGGGGCGGCGATGAAGCCGTCGAGGGTGCTGGCGACGTAGTACACGAGCTTGCGCAAACCGACTCCGATGTCCGGGATCAACCACGACGGCTGTCGTGGTCGAGAGCGAATGTACAACACCTGTCGTGGTTATTGCTAGGGTGCTGCCATGGCCAGGAACCCGGAACGCCGTACCCTGCTCGCCGACGCCGGGCTGCGGGTGCTCGCCGCCGCCGGAGCGCGCGGCCTGACCCACCGGGCGGTGGACGCCGAGGCGGGCGTGCCCACCGGCACCGCCTCCAACTACTTCCCGTCCCGGGCGGCGCTGCTCGCCGGGCTGGCCGAGCGGATCTTCGACCGGATGGCGCCCGACCCGGCGGTCCTGGCCGACCTCGGCCGGCGCGAGCCCTCGCTCGCGCTGGTCACCGACTACCTGCGCTACATCGTCGAGCGCACCACCCGCGAGCCCGACCTCACCCGGGCCCTGTTCGAGCTGCGGCTGGAGGCGTCCCGCCGCCCCGAGCTGCGGGCCGCGCTCGGCGACGTGCTGCGCCGGGGGTACGCCGACGACGTCGCCTTCCACGTCGCCGCCGGGCTGCCCGGCGGCGCCTTCGAGATCGCCCTGCTGCACTACGCGGTCGACGGGCTCCTGCTCGACCTGCTCACCACCTCGATCGACGCCGGGTTCGACGCCGATCAGGTCGTGTCCGCCCTGGTCTCCCGTCTGGTCGGCGCGGCCGGGCGCCCGGGCTAGCCGGCGTCGCGGGACGGCTCGCTGGTCCGCGTCCCGGTCGACGGCCCCAGCAGGTGTCGGGCCAGATCGTCGCTCCGGTGCAGCGCCGCGCCGAGGGCCCGCAGACCCATGTAGAGCGGCATGGAAGCGGCGGCCGCAACGTCCTCCGGCAGGCAGTCCAGCGAGTCCGGATCATGGCGGAGCCGTTCGAGGTCCACCTCGCAGTCGACGGTCAGGCGCTGGACGTACGGCGTCTCCACCAGCCGCACGTCCGTGCCGTGGAGATCGTCCGAGGAGACGTCGAGCATGGTCAGGCCCACGTACTCCGGCTTGGCGCCCCGGTTGAGCCACCGGAAGTACCCCAGCACCCAGGTCCGCCCGAGCTGGTGCGGGGCGAGATGGCTCTCCTCCATCAGCTCCCGGCGCATCGCGGCGGCAAGGAACTCGACGAAGGTCTCGCCCGGGGGCCGGTCGTGCACATCGGTCAGATCCACCGAGCCCGAGCCCGCCGGCGCGGCGAGCCCACCGCCACTCACCGCGGCCTTCGGCTGTTGCCAACCCAGCACGAGCTTCCGGTCGGAGGTCACCGCGAGCGTGGAGACCCCGATGACGTTCGCCAGCCTGCTCTCGGAGAGCGTCAACAGCCGCCCGTCCTCCGCGTAGGGCAGTCGGCTGCCGTCCAGGTGGACCGTGCCGGTCCGGCGGTCCACCACCCGCCACCCGAAGAGGTAGTTGGAGCAGATCAGCGAGTAGTAGTCGGTGCCGCTCAACCGGACCTCGCCGCTCCGGAGCAGCTCCGGCGTCAATTCGTCGTCCTGGCGTACGAGCCGCCCGTTGAACGTCGTCCCGCGGCGGACCCGGGCGGCCAGGATCGCTGCGCTGTGCGCGGCCACCCGCTTCGGCAACACGTGGCGGTCGCCCGACCAGCGACCGGCCGCCGGCGCGTCGCGCAGTGCCTCGTCCACGTCGGGCCGGCACCAGGCCACCTCGCTCCGATCGGTGGGGAGCCGGACCAGGCCGGCCGGGGCCGCCACCGGTGGTGTGGTCGTCGTCCGGCTCCGCACGAGCGCCACGCTGCCCCGGCGGAGGGCCGCCCATTCCGGCGCCAGCAGGAGCACGGACAGCAGCACACCGGCCAGCCCGGCCAGCAACGCCGGCACCGAGCCGAGCGGAGTCGACACCAGCCCCAGCAGGCCGAGCAGGAAACTGACCACGGCCGCGTACCAGGTCCACCGGTGCCGGGCCAGCGCGAGCCGCAGCTGCCACCGACTACGGACACCGACCAGCAGCAACCAGAGTCGCGCCTGGCGCAGACCGGAGGCCGACAGCCTTGCCATTCCGCTCTCCCTGTTCCCGCCGTGAACCGCGCCGCGGGCGCAAACGCTAGCCGAGAACTTGCCGCCCGGCTGTCCGGTTTCGGCACGGGCGGCCCCAGGCATGTACCCCAGCCCACGGGGAACGCGGACCGGGACGCACCTGGGGAGGAGCGACGATGACGGATGGCACCGGACTGACCATCGGTGTGCTCGGCTCGTACGGCGGTCGCAACCTCGGTGACGAGGCGATCCTCACGGGCCTCCTGGCCGACCTGCGTGAGCAGGAGCCGAACGCCAGGATCATCGTCTTCTCCCGGAACCCGGCCCACACGGCGCTGGAGCACCCGGACGTGGAGGCCGTGCCCTGGGAGGGCGTCAGCCGGGTCGACTCGGCGGCGGTCCTGGCCCAGCTCGACCTGCTCGTCCTCGGCGGCGGCGGGATCCTCTACGACAAGGAGGCCCGGCGCTACCTGCGGGTGGTCCGGGTCGCCCAGGAGCGCGGCCTGCCCCTGCTCACGTACGCGGTGGGGGTCGGCCCGCTCAGCGAAGGCGTGGACACCGGGATGGTGCGCGAGACCCTGGGCAAGGCCACCGAGGTGACCGTGCGGGACCAGGAGTCCCGGATGGTGCTGGAGGAGGCCGGGCTGCTGAACCCGATCACCGTCACCGCCGACCCGGCGTTCCTGCTCACGCCGGAGGACTTCCCGGAGAGCTGGCTGCGCGAGGAGGGCGTGCCGGCCGGCAAGCAGCTGGTCGGGCTGAGCGTGCGCGAACCCGGCCGGGCGGCCGAACGCCTCGACGTCGACGGCTACCACCGGCTGCTCGCCCAGATCAGCGACTTCCTGGTGCACCGGATCGACGCGTACGTCCTCTTCGTGCCGATGGAACGCGACGACATCCGGCACTCGCACGGCGTGATGTCGCACATGGTCGCCGCCGAGCGGGGGCGGATCCTGCACAACGACTACTCGCCCCGGCAGGTGCTCGGCCTCATGAAGCACTTCGACCTCGCGGTCGGCATGCGCCTGCACTTCCTGATCTTCGCGGCCATGATGGGCACCCCGTTCCTGCCCCTGCCGTACGCCGGAAAGGTCTTCGACCTGGCCCAGCGGCTCGGGGTGCCGGCGCTGCGTGGCGTGGAGCGCGAGGTGGAGGGCCCGCTGCTGGCCGAGGTGGACCGGTTGTGGGACGAGCGCGACGCGCGGGCCGACGAGACCGCCCGGCGGGTGGCCGCCGTGTGCGAGCAGGCCCACGGCACCTCCCAGGTCACCCGTGGAGTGCTGGACAGCATCCGGTCGCGGACGCTGACCCGGGCCACGGCCTGAGCGGCGGTCAGGCGGCCGGACCCCGCCAGGTGTAGACCCAGGTGCCCTCGCGCTGGTCGTCCGTCTGCAGCTCGTAGATCTGGGCGTGCGCGAGTCCCTCGGGTCCGAGGTGGTGGTGGGTCAGCGGGGGCCGGCCGTTGGTGTCCAGTTCGACGGTGACGGTCTCACCGTCGGCCGTGCCGCCCACCAGAGGGATCTGCACCGTGGATGCCATGCGCCCATCCTGCCCCCGAGATCGCCGCCGCGCAGCGGGATGCGGGGCAGCGGGCAGGCGGTCCCGGCGACTAGGGTCCGGGGATGGCGGAACCGACGATCGACCCCACCCTCGGTCCGGTCCTCGCCCGCACGGGCGACGAACGGGCGATCCTCGAATCGTTCCTGGACTTCCACCGGGCCACGGTGCTGCGCAAGGCCCGTGGCCTCTCCGACGCCGAGGCCACCCGGCGCCTCGTGCCCACCCGCACCACCCTCGCCGGGCTCCTCAGACACCTCGCGCTGGTGGAGCGCAACTGGCTGCCCTGCCTGTTCGCCCCCGAACCGGGCGACGTCTACCTCACGAGCGAGGCTGAGGCGGAGGCCAGCTTCGTGCTCGATCCCGGCGAGACCGTCGACGGGGTGGCCGCGGCCTACCGGGCCGCCTGCGACCGGTCCCGCGCCGTCGCCGCCCGGTTCGACCTCGACCACGTGGTTCCGCACCCGCAGCTCGGCGAGGTGTCGCTGCGCTGGGTGCTCGTGCACCTCATCGAGGAGACCGCCCGGCACGCCGGGCACGCCGACATCCTGCGCGAGCTGACCGACGGCGAGACCGGGGCGATCTGACCCGGCTCAGTCCCGGGGCAGCAGGCCCGCCGGATACTCCATGCCGTCGTGGGTGCAGGCCGCCGCGGCCACCCGGGCGGCGTGACGGGCCGCGTCGAGCGGGGTGGCCCCGCGCAGCCGGGCGGCGATCAGGCCGGCGGCGAACGCGTCGCCCGCGCCGTTGGTGTCGACCACGGCGGCCGGCGGCGTGGTCGCGGGCACGTGGACCGGCGGGGTGTCCGGACCGTGCAGGGTGGCGCCCGCCGCCCCGCCGGTCACCAGCACCGTCCGCGGCGCCAGCCCGGCGGCCACCTTCCCCGCCCGGTCGCCCAGCCGCACGTCGCTGACGAAGACCAGGTCGGCCGCGTCGGCGAAGGGCCGGTGGTAGTCGTTCTCGCCGTCCCAGTCGTGCAGGTCGGTGGAGAGCGGCACCCCGGCGCGCAGGGCCGCCCGCAGGACCGGCAGCGCGTCCCGGGCCCAGTCCATGATCGACACGTGCACGTGCGCGGCCTCGCGCACCAGCGCGGCCAGCTCGGCCTCCGCGAACGGCGCCGGGCCCGACCAGGGGCGCGGGTCGTAGAGCGACATCCGGCGGCCCCCCGGGTCGACCATGTTCACCGAGCGACGGGTGCCGGCGGGCGCGTCGGCCAGCACGGCGCGGACCGAGGTGCGGGCCAGCGCCGCCCGGACCACGTCGCCGGCGGGGTCGGCGCCGAGCACGTCGACCAGTGCCACCCGCAGGCCGAGGGCGTGCGCGGCCAGCGCCACCCCGGCACCGGTGTTGCCGATCCGCAGCTCGATCGGCGGCACCGCCAGCGAGTCGGCGGCGGGCAGCGGCAGGGCGGGCACCTGGGCGCGGATGTCCACGCCCAGCCCGCCGATCACGAGCAGATCGACCATGGCGCCGACAGTAGTCCGCGCCGGCCGCCTATCCTGGCCCCGGGCGTCGTCGAGGGGGAGAGCGTGCTGGTCATCCACGGGCTGTGGCTGTCCGGCCGCGGGCTCGCCGTCTGGGGTGAGGACAGCCGGTTGCCGGCCTCCGCGCCCCGGCGGCCCGGCCGCGCCCCGCGCGAACGGCCGCACCCCTTCGCCGCCGACCACGCCACCCTGGCCGCCGCACTCGGCGGCCCCCCGGGCGTGCCGGCCGCCGTCCTGCTCGACCTGCCCACCCGGGGCGGCTCGCCGCTCGACTCACCCGAGCTGGTCCGGACCGCCGCCGGTGAACCGGCCCGCGGCCGGGTCACCCGCGCCGGCTGGCGGGTCCCCACCCTGGTGTACGCGCCGGACGACGCGTTCGCCCTGCTCCGGGCGCTCGAACCGGGGGAGGCGGTGGCCGGGGCGAGCCTGCGCCACCTGGCCGAGCTGGCCGACTTCGCCGCCGACCTGGTCACCCGCGGCCGGGTCCTGCCCGGAGTCGCCGATCCCGGCCCGACCGCCGTGGCCACCGGAGCCGCCCCGGCGACCCGCGCCGACCTGGCGGAAGCGCGGAGTCCGGGCGGAGCCGACGGGCGGCGGGGCACGGAACCGGCCATCCGCGTCGCGGAAGGCCGACCGCGCCTGCGGCTGGTGGACGACTCGGACGTGGTCACCGCGTGGGCCCTCTGGCGTCCGCTGCTCACCGGCACGGACGCGGCCTGGGCCCGCTCGCTGACCCTCGCTCTGCCCCCGGCCGCCCGCGCCGCGCGCGAATGGCACCCGGTCGCCTCCGCTGCGGGTGCACCGGTTGTCGCCCGGGCGGCGACCGATGCACCCACAGATGCGAGCCCGGCCGCCCCGGCGCGGCTCGGGGCGGCCCGGGGCGCCGACGCCGCGGGCAGCGTGGAACCGGGAGGCGTGGCGGCCGGGGGCGGCGTCGAACCCGGGGACCTGGTGGCCGAGGCGCTGGACACGCTTGTCGACGCCGCGGCCCGGGCCGCGCTCGCCGACACCCGGCTGCCCCGGGGCATGCGCCCAGGTGGGCCGGTGCCGGCCTGGCTGGCGGCGCTCGCCGGCCCGGAGCGGGCCTTCGCCGCCGAGCCGGCCGCCCTGGACACCCTGCGGGCCGAGCTGGACGTCTGGCAGCGCGACGCCGCCGGCGGCCCGGTGCGGGCCGCGTTCCGCCTGGTCGAGCCGGCCGTCGACCCGGTGGCCGAACTGGTCGAGGGCGGCGCCTGGCGGGTCGAGTTCGGCCTGCACCCGACCGACGAGCCGGGGCTGGTGGTCGACGCCGCGCACATCTGGCAGCGGCCCGCGCCCGCGCTCGCCGCCCGCGGCGTCGACCCGCAGGAGACCCTGCTGGCCGAGCTGGGCCGGGCCAGCCGGCTCTGGCCCGAGCTGGACGCCGCGCTGCGCACCGCCGCCCCGGAGGGGATGGAGCTGGACGCCGACGGGGCGCACCGGTTCCTCCGGGAGGGCGCGCCGGTGCTGCACGCGGCCGGCTTCGGAGTGCTGCTGCCCTCGTGGTGGCGGCGCTCGTCGTCCCGCCTCGGCGCGCGGCTGCGGGCGCGCGGCCGGACCGCGCCCGGCACGGTGGCCGTCGCCGCCGGCGGGCTCGGGCTGGACGCCCTGGTCGACTACCGCTGGGAGGTGGCGCTCGGCGACCAGCCGCTGACCGCTGAGGAGCTGGCCTCGCTGGCCGACCTGAAGTCGCCGCTGGTGCGGCTGCGCGGGCGCTGGGTCGAGCTGGACCCGCAGCGGCTCGAAGCCGGGCTGCGGCTGCTCCGCTCGTCGGGCGAGCTGACCGTGGCCGACCTGCTGCGGATGGGGCTCTCCGGGGCCGACCGTGCCGGTGAGCTGCCGGTCCTGGAGGTGGTCGCCGACGGCGCGCTGGGCGAGCTGCTGGCCGGCGAGGCGGAGCGGCGGCTCACCCCGGCCGACCCGCCGCCCGGGTTCGCCGGGACGCTGCGGCCGTACCAGCGGCGCGGGCTGGCCTGGCTGGCCTTCCTCCAGTCCCTCGGGCTGGGCGGGATCCTCGCCGACGACATGGGGCTGGGCAAGACGGTGCAGCTGCTCGCGCTGCTGGCCGGTGACCCGCCGGCCGCCGGGCCCACGCTGCTGGTCTGTCCGATGTCGCTGGTCGGCAACTGGCAGCGAGAGGCCGCGAAGTTCGCCCCGGACCTGCGGATCCACGTGCACCACGGCGCCGAACGGGCCCGGGGCGAGGCGTTCACCGCCGCCGTGCACGCCGCGGACCTGGTGCTGACCACCTACTCGGTGGCCGCGCGGGACGCGTACGAGCTGGCCGGGATCGACTGGCACCGGGTGGTGGTGGACGAGGCGCAGGCGATCAAGAACGCCTCGACGCGGCAGGCCGAGGCGGTGCGGTCGCTGCCCGCGCGGCACCGGGTCGCGGTCACCGGCACGCCGGTGGAGAACCGGCTCGCCGACCTGTGGTCGATCATGCAGTTCGCCAACCCGGGCCTGCTCGGCCCGGCCGCCACCTTCCGGAAGAAGTTCGCCGAGCCGATCGAGCGGCACGGCGACGCCGAGGTGGCCGAGCGGCTGCGCCGGATCACCGGCCCGTTCGTGCTGCGCCGGCTCAAGACCGATCCCACGATCATCACGGACCTGCCCGAGAAGCTGGAGATGGAGGTGCTCTGCAACCTCACCGCCGAGCAGGCCGCGCTCTACCGGGCGGTGGTCGACGACATGATGGCGAAGATCGAGTCCAGCGACGGCATCGAGCGCCGCGGGCTGGTGCTGGCCACCATGACCCGGCTCAAGCAGGTCTGCAACCACCCCGCCCAGCTGCTGCACGACGGCTCCGCCCTGCCCGGCCGCTCCGGGAAGCTGGAGCGGCTGGAGGAGATCGTCGACGAGGTCCTGGCGGCGGGGGAGAAGGCCCTGCTCTTCACCCAGTACGCCGAGTTCGGCGGGATGCTGCGCGGCCACCTGTCGGCGCGTACGGGCCGGGAGGTGCTGCTCCTGCACGGTGGGGTGGGCAAGGCCGAACGGGACGCCATGGTGACCCGCTTCCAGACCCCGGCGGGCCCGCCACTGTTCGTGCTCTCCCTCAAGGCCGGCGGCACCGGGCTCACCCTGACCGCGGCGAACCACGTGGTGCACGTGGACCGCTGGTGGAACCCGGCCGTCGAGGACCAGGCCACCGACCGGGCGTTCCGGATCGGCCAGCGCCGCCGGGTGCAGGTCCGCAAGTTCGTCTGCGCCGGCACGGTCGAGGAGAAGGTGGCCGCGATGATCGCCGACAAGCGGAGCCTGGCCCAGCGGGTGGTGGGCAGCGGCGAGCAGTGGGTCACCGAACTCTCCACCGACACGCTGCGCGAGCTGTTCGCGCTGGAGTCCGGGGCGGTGGTCGAGTGACCACACCGGACGGAGGATCGCGCTTCGCCGAGTTCGGGCCGCCCCGGCGGGTGGAGGGCGGGCTGAAGGCCCGCAGCACCCGGGGCGCGATCGGGCGCTCCTGGTGGTCCCGCCGCTTCCTGGAGGTGCTGGAGTCCTTCGCCCTCGGCACCCGCCTCACCCGCGGCCGGGCGTACGCGCGCCGGGGGCAGGTGCTTCGGCTCGACGTCACCCCGGGGCTGGTCACCGCCAGCGTGCAGGGATCCCGGCCGGATCCCTACCCGGTGCGGATCGGGCTGGCCGCGTATCCGGACGAGGTGTGGGAGCGGATCGAGGCGGAGTTGGCCGGGCAGGCGTTCTTCAGCGCCCGCCTGCTCGCCGGTGACCTGCCGGCGGAGCTGGAGGAGCTGTTCGCCACGGCGGGTGCGCCGCTCTTCCCGGCCGCCGTCGGCGAGCTGGACCAGCACTGCGGCTGCCCCGATTTCGCGGTGCCGTGCAAGCACCTCGCGGCCACCTTCTACCTGCTCGCGGAGGCGTTCGACGCCGACCCGTTCCAGCTCCTGCACTGGCGCGGGCGAGCCCGGGGCGACCTGCTCGGCCGGCTGCGTACGTTGCGCGGCGCCGCCACCCCCGGCGGCGCACCGGCCGGCCCGGAGGCGGCCCTGGACGGGCCGGTCGCGCCGGCGGACGCGGGGCCTGGGTCGGCGCGGCCCGTGGCCGGCGCGGGACGGGTGCTGGTGGGGCTCCCGGCGGTCCCGCCGGACGACGAGGTCGACCGGTTCTGGGTGTCCCCGGTGGCGTTGCCGGACCGGCCGCCCACCCTGGCCACCGGGCCGGAGCTGCTGCTGCGCCAGCTCGGCCCGCCCGGGGCCTCGATCGGCGGCCCGGGCCTCGTCGAGCGGCTGCGCCGGGCGTACCGGGAGTTCGGCCGCGAAGCGGCGGCGGGGCCGGAGGACGACCCGCGCTGACCGCGGTCACCGGGGTCATAGCCAGCGTCGGCGGAACCGCCACATGAGCCCGGCGTTGGCGAGCAGCACCACGGCGCAGATCGCGCCCGCCAGCCGCCCGGCCAGTACGGTCATCGCCGGCAGCGAGGCCCACAGCACGATCGTCAGCAGCATCAGGTACCGGCCTCGGCGGCCCCGGGCCCGGTGGTCGAGCCGGGCGAAGAACTGCGGGTCACTTTCCCGCAGCTGGCGGGTGATCTGTTCGAACCTGCGCTGATCCTCTTTGCTGAGCATGGCGGTGCCTTCCCCTCACGGCTTCAGCGGTCCGGCGGCATACCCGGATCGGGGGCGGGTCACGCGCCCCGCCGCTGCTGGTTTCCGCGAGTGGGACGGTCCCGGCGGCACCGGTCGGGGACCTCAGCGCGGGCTTATCCGTGACTTAAGTTTCCCTGAGGGGTTGAACGCCGCGAACAGCGCTGCGACGGGCCAAAACGTTACGTCGGGGCGGGGACCGCCCGGGTCGCCCCTGCTCCGGGGGCCGCCGCCCCGGTCCCGTCCCACCGGCCCCCGGAAACCCGGCCTGAGCACCGTCTTAAGTGCCCTCACGGGCGCCGCCGGCGCGTCTTGAGCGCCCGGAGGCGCGTGGCTACTTTCCCGTAGCAACTCCTCCGGCAACCGTCGCCGCCCCTCCGCCCACCCCCCTGGGCGGCAGGCGTGCCGGCGCTCGAAGAAAACGGGACAGCTACATGGCCGACCTGAACGTGCCACCGCGTCGACCTCGGGACGACCGCGGCTGGGACGGATCCCCGCACCCCCATCCGGACGGGTACCGCGACAACGCCATGCCGTACGCCGGTCCCGGCGGCTACGCCGCCCCGGCGCCTGCGGCGTCCGGCCCGCAGTGGGTCGGGCCCGACGGCTTCGCCGGCGGCTACCCCCAGCCGTCCGGCGGATACGCCCCGCCGCCCGGCCCCGGACTGCCCAATCTGGACGACGAGGACGAGCCGCGCCGCGGCCGGCGGCGCGCCCTCGTGGCGCTCGGCGGCGCCGCGGTCGTCGCCGGTGGCGCCGCCCTGGGCCTGTCCCCGCAGATCCGCGGCCTGTTCTCCGACGACCCGGTGGCCGGCGACGCGACCGGCACGGTGGTCACCGATGGCACCGCCGCGCGCCCGAGCGGCCAGCAGCCCAGCACGGTGCGCACCTACACCGAGCAGAACGAGAGCTACATGGGCTCCCGGGCCGGTGCGGCGCTCAAGCGCAACGCCCCGGCCGGCGGCCGGATCTTCGCCAGCCCGGCGGCCGCCGCGGCGGCCACCCAGGTGACCGTCAAGACGGTGCTCGCCAAGGACCCGATCCGCCACCTGGCCAGCCGGGTCACCTTCGGCCCGACGCCCCGGGTGCTCGCCGACATCAAGCGGCTCGGCATCGACGACTGGCTGCGCGAGCAGCTCCAGCCGGAGAAGATCGCCCCGACGAAGGCGGAGCTGAAGCTGGCCGAACTCCCCACCCTCAAGCTGAGCCCCACCCAGCTGCGCGACCAGCGGGACCAGCTCAACGAGCGGGGCGCCCAGCCGGAGCGGGAGACGGTGGACGCCACCATCGCGCGGCAGATCTGGTCCGACCGCCAGCTCTTCGAGGTGATGGTCGACTTCTGGAACGACTTCCTGCACGTCGCGGCCGACTTCGATGGCGGCGAGATCTACCGCAACTCCTTCGACCAGGACGTCATCCGCAAGCACGCGCTCGGCAGCTACCCGGAGATGCTGGTGGCCGCCAACAGGCATCCGGCGCTGCTCATCTACCTGAACCAGACCGACTCGCGCAAGGACGCGGTCAACGAGAACCTGGCCCGGGAGAACCTGGAGCTCTACTCGGTCGGGGTGGACGGCGGCTACACCGAGAAGGACGTCCGCCAGGCCGCCCTGCTCCAGACCGGCCGGGGCGTGGCCGACGGGAAGTACGTCTTCCACGCCGACCGGCACTACCTGGGCAAGGTGAAGATCCTCGGGTTCAGCCACGCCAACAACTCGGCCGACCCGAAGGCCGCCGACAAGGTGATCGACGCCTACATCCGGTACATCGCGCTGCACCCGTCGACCGCCGGGTACGTGGCCCGCAACCTGGCCACCCGGTTCGTCTCCGACACGCCACCGAAGTCCCTGGTGGACCGGCTGGCCAAGGCGTACACCACCAACAAGGGCCAGATCCGGCCGGTGCTGGCCACGTTGTTCAGCTCCTCGGAGTTCTGGGCCTCGGTCGGCCAGAAGGTCCGCCGCCCGATGGAGTACCTGGTCGCCACCTACCGCTCCCTGGGCGTGGGCCCGGAGGCGTCCGCGGGCTTCGAGGGCGACAAGCGGCGCACCCCGTTCGCCCAGGGGCTGCGGCAGATCCAGGACAAGATGCGCGAGCTGGGCCACTACCCGATGGGCAAGCCCACCCCGGACGGCTACGCCGACGTCTACGTGGCCTGGACCTCCGCCGGGACCATGGTCGACGGCTGGAACGAGGCCGGCGACCTGGTGGGCGGCTGGCGCAAGCAGTTCACCTACGTCAAGCCGGAGAAGCTGGTGGCGAAGCCGCCGGCGACCGCCGGGGCGTACGTGGACGCGCTGGCCCAGCGGCTGGTGCACCAGAAGCTGAGCGCCAAGGAGAAGGCCCTCGTGCTCGGCGTCGCCGGGGTGTCGGCCGGCACCCGGGTCGACGCCACCTTCAACGGGGCCATCGCCGCGGTCGCGCGGACGATCCTCGCGTCCCCCCAGCACCACCTCCGGTGAGGCATTCGATGGAGATGACCGTGAACCCGTACCCCCTGGACCCCGAATGCCCCGACCTGCGGCGTCTGGCCGACAACCCGGCCGAGGCGCTGCTGCGCGCCGAGGCCGACATCGTCGCGGCCGAGAACGCCGCCGAGGCGGACCGGTACCGCCGGCTGGAGGAACTGGAGGAGGCGCAGCAGGACGGCCGGGGCGTCACCCGGCGGACCTTCGTCGCCGGCGCCGCGGCGACCGCGACCGCCCTGGCCACGGCCCAGTTCGTGACCACCTCGGCGTCGTTCGCGGCGACGAAGACCGGCACGCTCATCCACGTGTTCCTCTACGGCGGGCTGGACGGGCTGAGCCTGGTCGCCCCGGCCGACGACCCGGTGCTCACCCGGACCCGGCCCGATCTGCTGCTCGGCAACGACTCGCTGGCCCTCGGCCGCGGCTTCAAGCTGACGAGCGCGTTCGCCCCGCTGGAGAAGTGGCTCACGGCCGGCCAGCTCGGCTTCGTGCCGGCGGTCTCCGACCCGCGGCTGTCCCGCAGCCACTTCCAGGCCGCCGACGCCTGCAACCTGGGCGGCCTGCCCGGCGAGACCGGCGGCCGGGGCTGGCTGGACAGCCTGGTCGACACCCTCGGCAAGGGCACCGCGTTCCGCAGCGTCGGCATCGGCAGCACCCTGCCCCGCTCGCTGGTCGGCGTGAACGGCGCGATCTCCCTGAACAGCGTCGGGGAGTTGCGGCTCAACGGCGACGACCGCTTCCGCGCGGCCACCGAGAAGGCCATCCGTGGCCTCTTCACCGGGATCAACCACCCGGTGGAGGAGGCGGTGATCGAGGGCATGGGCGCGCTGGCCACCGCGCAGAAGCTGGCCGCGAAGCCGTACGCGGCCGCCGCCGGGGTGAAGTACGAGGGCGTCGGCAACGCCTTCCAGCAGCTCGCGCAGCTCATCAAGGGCGGGGCGAACGTCCGGGTGGCGACGGTCGGCATGGGCGGCTACGACACCCACGAGAACCAGGGCACCCGCGACGGCGGCCAGCTCTGGCGCCGGCTCAACGAGCTGGCCAACGCCATGGCGGCGTTCTTCACCGACCTCGGGGACCGGGCCGCCGACGTGACGGTCATGGTGTCCAGCGAGTTCGGCCGGCGGGTCGCCTCGAACCAGGGCGGCACCGACCACGGGCACGGCGGGGTGGTCACCATCCTGTCCGGGCGCAAGCTCGCCGGTTCGCTCCTCGGTACCTGGAACGGATTGAACGATCTCGACAGCGGAGACGTACCCGAGTACAACAACATGTTCAACGTCTACGGCTCGGTCGCGCAGGGACGGTTCGGACTGACGACCGCGCAGGTGGACAAGGTCTTCCCGCGGCAGAAATACGCCCCCATGAAGCTGTACGCGTGACATACCAGGACACCCGGGCCGCCGGCCGCCGCAGCGGGGCATCCGCCCCGTACGGCGGCCGTCCGCCTGCCCCCGTACCCCCGGGACGGCCGCGCCGCGGGCCCGGCGGGCGGCGCGCGCTGGCCGCCGCCTTCTGGCTCGGCCTGGTCGCCGCCGTGCTGCCCTGGTGGCTCGCCACCCCGCCCGGGTCGCTGGCCGACACGACCGACGTGCTCACCGCGGCGGGCCGGATCACCGGCCTGGTCGCCGGTTACCTGCTGCTGGTCCAGGTGTTCATGATGAGCCGGCTCGGCGTGCTGGAGCGCCGGCTGGGCGGCGAGCGGCTGTCCCGGGTGCACCGGGACCTCGGCGCCACCCTGCTGGTGGCGGTCCTCGCCCACCTGGCGCTGCTGGTCGTCGGCTACGCCCGGATGGAGAAGAACTCGATCCTCGCCCAGGTCGGTGCCCTGCTGACCCACTACGAGGACATGGTCTCCGCGTTCGTGGCCGCCGGGATCATGGTGGCCGTCGGGTTCACCGCGGTCCGGGGCGTCCGCCGGCGGCTGCCCTACGAGCTCTGGTACCACCTGCACCTGACCAGCTATCTCGCCCTGCTGCTCGGCTACGGGCACCAGTTCAGCAACGGCGCCCAGCTCTACGAGCCCGGCCCGGTGCGCACCGGCTGGATCGCCGCGTACGTGCTGGTGGTGGCCGCGCTGGTGTGGGGGCGGCTCATCGCGCCGCTGCGCTTCAACCTGCGGCACCGGCTGCGCGTCGCCGACGTGGTGGCCGAGAGTCCGGACACCGTCTCGATCTACCTGACCGGGCACCGGCTCAACCAGATCGACCTGCTCGGCGGCCAGTACTTCCGCTGGCGCTTCCTCAATCCCGGCTGCTGGTGGCAGTCGCACCCGTTCTCGCTCTCCGCGGCGGGCAACGGCCGCTGGCTGCGGCTCACCGTGAAGGTCGTCGGCCGGCACACCGCCGACCTGCGGGACCTCACCCCGGGCACCCGGGTCTGGGCCGAGGGGCCGTCCGGCACCTTCACGGCGGCGCACCGCACCCGGGAACGCGCCCTGCTGATCGCCGGGGGCAGCGGCATCGCCCCGCTGCGGGCCATTCTGGAGGAGTTGCCGCCCGGGGCGGCGCTGATCTACCGCGCCCGCACCCCGGCCGACGTGCTGCTGCACAACGAGCTGGACTGGCTCGCCCAGGCCCGGCGCACCTCGGTCTGGTACGTGGTCGGCTCCCGCGACGACCCCGGTCCCCGCCAGGTGATGAGTCCGGAGGGGCTGCGCCGGTTGGTGCCCGACCTGACCCGGCGCGACGTCTACCTCTGCGGCCCGGGCGGCCTGGTCGACGAGGCGGTCCGGGCGCTGCGCCGGGCCGGGGTGCCGCGCCGGCAGATCCACCTCGCCACCTTCGAGCTGTAGAGAGGCTCCGCCCATGCGCCGCGCGCTCCTCGCGATCACCGGCCTGGCCGCCGGCACCACCGCGCTGGTGGTGCTCAAGGGCGCCCCGGGCACCGGCCAGGCCGCACCGGACCGCCCGGTCGCCCAGGCCCCCGTCGCCCCCGGCGGCCCGGCGGCCCCCGACGCGACCCCGGGCGGCGTCACCCCCGCCGCCCGGCCGAGCGGGTCGGTGAAGCCGAGCGCCCGGCCCGGTGCCGGCCGCACCCCCGGCACCCGGAGCACCGCCACCGTCAGGACCACCCCCAGGGCCACGACCGCCGCGCCGCGGACCACCACGAGCGCGCCGAAGGTCACCACCCGGACGGTCACCGGTCCGGTGGTCAGCTACCGGTACGGCTCGCTCCAGGTGCGGATCACGTTGAGCGGGAGCCGGATCGTTGACGCCACCGGCCTCGGCATGCCGCTGGACGGGCAGTCCGGGCTGCGCAGCGACGACGTGCAGGCCCGCTACAGCGGCAGCTCGGGCGAGGTGGTCGCCAAGCAGAGCGCCAACCTGAGCACCGTCTCGGGGGCCACCTACACCAGCACGGCGTACAAGCAGTCGCTCCAGGCCGCGTTGGACAAGGCGTGACCCTGGTGACCGCCGTGCGCCGGCCGGGCCTGCGCCGGGTCGAGCAGATCATGGGTACGGCGATCAGCCTCGACCTGGCCGACGACCTGCCCGCCGCCACCCTGCACGGGCTGGCCGAGGAGACCTTCGCCTGGCTTCGCGAGGTGGACGCCCGGTTCAGCACGTACCGGGCGGACAGCGAGGTGTGCCGCCTGGACCGGGGCGAGCTGCCGCCGGCCGAGGCGTCGGCCGACCTGCGGACGGTGCTGGAGAGCTGCGCCGACCTCTGGACCGGCACCGACGGCTTCTTCGACGCGTACGCCACGGGCCGGCTCGACCCGTCGGGCTATGTCAAGGGCTGGGCGGCGCAGGTGGCCTCGGACCGGCTGGTCGCGGCCGGCGCACCGAACCACTGCCTGAACGCCGGCGGTGACGTCCGGGTACGCGGCCACGCGGCCGCCGGCGACCCGTGGCGGATCGGGGTCCGGCACCCCTGGGACCCGGCCGCCACCTGCCTCGTGCTGACCGGCACCGACCTGGCCGTCGCCACCTCCGGCGTCTACGAGCGCGGCCACCACGTCGTGGACCCCCGCCGGGGCGCCCCGGCCGCCGGCCTGCGCTCGGTCACCGTGGTCGGCCCCGACCTCGGCATCGCCGACGCCTACGCCACGGCCGCCGTGGCCATGGGTGAGCCGGGCATCGGCTGGCTCGACCGCCTGCCCGCCCCGTGGCGGCACGCGGTGGTCACCGACGACGCCCGCCTCCTGCACTCCCGTGGCCTCCCGCTGGCGCCCTGACCGCGCCTGGCGAATGGTCAGCGGAGCGGGCGGTGGGTGGTGGCGGGACGGGAGCCGCGGGGCCGTGAGCCTCGGGGCCGGGTGCCCCACGGGCGGGTGAAGACCCAGCGGTACGGGCGGCGCCGGTGCGGCGGTGGCTCGGTGCCGCCGCTGTGGCGGGCCGCGTCGTCCTCGGACATCCTCCACCCCCGCTCCGGCGCGCTCCTGCGCCTCTCAGCAGGCACAACGAGTGCGACGCCGGTGAGGTCGCTGCCTGCGAGGGGCTGCCGGTCAGCAGCCGCGCCGGGGGAGGGGGAGCTGACCGGGGAGCAGGTCGGAGGTGAGCGTGATCCCGGCCGCCCGTAACGCCACGATCAGGGCGTTCTGGACCAGGTACGAGTCGGGCAGCCGCCAGCGTGCCTGTTCGGGCGCGACCGCCCAGCGCACCGTCCCTTCCGGCAGCCGGGTCGGCGGGGCCGGGATCCACGAGCCGGGACCGTGCCGGACCACCTGGAAGCAGTGCTCCAGCTCCGGGCGCAGCGGGTCGCCGGGGCGGACCAGGAACATCCAGCGGCCGGTGGGGGTGACCAGCACCGGCCCGCGTACGCCGAAGCCGGCCGGATGGGTGGCGACCGTGTCGAGCACCCGCCGGCCCAGGTGGGCCGCGACCTCCAGCACGTCGAACGCGCGCCCGGTGGGCAGCAGGACGCCGTGGGGGCGGCTGCGCCACCAGGTGGCCACCCGGGCCGGGTCGGCGCTGGCCGCGTGCTCCCAGTTCTCCAGGGCGGGATGGCAGCCGACCGTGGGACAGCCGGCTCGGCCGCAGACGAACCGGCTGTTGGCCAGGCAGGCGCCGGGTGTCACGGCCCAGCCGTGCGCGGCGTACCGGACGGCGATCCGGCGCAGCCGGACCCGTTCCAGCGGTGACAGGTGAGCCACGCGCGGTCCGACAATTCCCCACATGTGTCCCATCCCCTCTCGCCGGCCCGGACCGTCCACACACCACACGTCGAATGCCGTCACTGCCGTAACCCACACTCGTTGTGCTGACGAACGGCTGATGCAACTTGCACGAAAACTAGGAGAACTGGCCGTACGGCCGACGTACAGACTGTGCGACCAGCGAAACCTAAAAACCGAAGGACCGTCGCAATTGGTCGACCGGGGGGATCAGCCGGATGCGGGCAGGGGGAGGGATGGTCAGATGGACGAGCTACCCATAGGCCGACGGGTCGCCTACTGGCGGAGTCGGCGCAAGATGTCCCAGCAGGTCTTCGCCGACCGGCTCGGCAAGTCCAAGAGCTGGGTGGACAAGGTGGAGCGTGGCGTCCGGCGGCTGGACAAGTTCTCCGTCGTCTACGAGATCGCCGACATCCTCCAGGTCGACGTGCAACTGCTGCTCGGCAAGGACCCGGAGCGGCGCACCGACGCCCTCAACTGCATCGACCAGGTCGAGGTCGAGGAGATCCGGGCGGCGCTGGAGCGCTACGACTCGATGAGCGCGTACTTCGACGCGGCGCCCTACCCCCCGCCGCTGGCCGACATGCGCAAGGCCGTCAACCACGCCTGGCTCACCTACCAGTACGGCCGCTACGGGATGCTCACCCGTGCCCTGCCCAAGCTGCTGCGCGACGCCCAGGCCGCCGACGCCGGCTACCACGGCGATCAGGCCCGCGAGGCCGCCCACGTGCTCGGGCAGGTCTACCAGATCGCCTCCTCCGTGCTGCGCAAGCTCGGCGAGTGCGACCTGGCCTGGCTGGCCGCCGACCGCTCGATGGCGGTCGCCCAGCGGGCCGACGACCCCCTGCTCGCCGGCATCGCCACCACCCGGGTCTGCAACGCGCTCGTCGCGATGGGCCGCCCCCGCCCCGCGCTCGAGCTCAACGTGCGGATCGCCAACCGGCTGGCCCCCGGCGGCGAGAACGACGCCCGGCCGGAGCGCCTCTCCGTCTACGGCATGCTGCTGCTCCAGGGCGCCATGGCCGCCGCCCGCATCGGCGACTCGGCGACCGTGGACGACCTGCTGTCCGGCGCCGCCGAGGCGGCCACCCTGCTCGGTGGCGACCACAACCACTACTGGACCTCGTTCGGCCCGACCAACCTGGAGCTGCACCGGGCCGCCGCGGCCGTCGAACTGGGCGACGGCGGCCGGGCCGTGGAGACGCACCACGGCCTCGCCGAGCCCGCATTCAACGCGCTGCTGCCCGAGCGGCGCGCGCACCACCTGCTCGACATCGCCCGCGGCTTCGCCCAGATCGGCGACGTCGCCAACGCCGGGGACATGCTGCTCCGCGGCGACCGGCTCGCGCCCTCCGAGATCCGATGCCGGCCCATCGCCCACGAGGTGATGTCGGACGTGCTCCGTCGCACACGGGGTGCGCCGCCTCCGCCGATCGCGGAGTTGGCTGTGCACATGGGAGTCGGAGTATGAGCGCAGGTCGGGTCGGATGAGCGGTCCGCACACCAGCAACGGGCACCGTCGGGTGCTCTACGTCATCGCCTGCGGTTCGCCGCTGGCCCGTCACGTCGGCCGGCTGGTCGACCTCGCCCAGCAGGACGGCTGGCAGGTCTGCGTGGTGACCACGCCGGACGGCGCGAAGTTCGTCGACCGGACGGCGCTGGCCCGGCAGAGCGGTCACCCGGTCCGCACCCACTACAAGAACCCGGGCGACCCGGACGTGCTGCCCCCGGCGGACGCCATGCTGGTCTGCCCGGCGACGGTCAACACCGTCAACAAGTGGGCCGCCGGCATCGCCGACACCCTCGCCCTCGGCCTGCTGATCGAGGGGCAGGGGATGGGGGTGCCGATCGCGGCCGTGCCGTACACCAACGTGGCGATGGCCGCGCACCCGGCGTTCCGGGCCGGCCTGGCCCGGCTGCGCGAGTGGGGGGTGCGGGTGGTCTTCGGCGACCACGTGGTGCCGCTGCATCCGCCGGGCACCGGCGAGCGGCACCTGGACGGCTTCCCCTGGGCAGCCGGCCTGGCCGCGCTGCGCGGCGCTCCACGCCCGGCCGCCCCGGTCGGCTGAGGGGCGGGCAGGGGCCCGTTGTCGACGCGTCCCGTCGCACAAGGGCCCCTCCTGTCCGCCATCGGCCCTGCGGGTCGCCGGACGCCGGTAAGCTGGCCGGCCGTGAGCACAACCGGATCGCCGCCCACGGTCGCCGACGTGGCGGCCGCGCTGGACCGCCGCTACCCGCCTGCCTGGGCCGAGGAGTGGGACCGGGTCGGTCTGGTGCTCGGCGAGCCCGACGTCCCGGTCCGGCGGGTCGCCTGCGTGGTCGACGTGGTGCCCGAGACGGTGGCCGAGGCGCTCGCCGCCGGGGCCGACATGATCGTCGCGCACCACCCGCTGCTGCTGCGCGGCGTCTCCTCGGTGGCCGCCACCACGTACAAGGGCCGGATCGTGCACCGGCTGATCAAGGCCGACGTGGCGCTGTACGTGGCGCACACCAACGCCGACGTCGCCGACCCCGGGGTGTCCGACGCCCTGGCCGCCCGGTTCGGGCTGACCGGGCTGCGCCCGCTGCACCCGCCCCGCCCCGGCTCGCCCGCCGCCGGCCCCGGCCGGGGCATCGGCCGGATCGGCGAGCTGCCCACCCCGCTCAGCCTGGCCGAGCTGACCCGGCACGCCGCCGCCGTGCTCCCCGTCACCGCGTGGGGAGTTCGCGCCGCCGGGGATCCCGGGCGTATGGTTCGTACCCTCGCCGTCAGCGGCGGCTCGGGAGACAGCTTCCTCGCCGAGGCGACCGCCGCCGGAGTGGATGCGTTCCTCACCGCCGACCTGCGCCACCACCCCGCCGGCGAGCACCTCGCCGCCGGCGGGCCGGCCCTCCTGGACGCCGCCCACTGGGCGACCGAGCGACCCTGGCTGGACGACCTGGCCGCCCGGCTGCGGGACGAGCTGGGCGTCGAGACCGTGGTGTCCGACCTGGACACCGACCCGTGGACCGTGCACGCCGCCGCGCCCCGACCGGACGACAAGGAGCCCCGACCGTGAAGGTTGACCCGAAGGTGCAGCGCCGCCTGCTCGACCTGCAGGCGATCGACACCGCGCTCGCCCAACTCGCCCACCGCCGCCGGACGCTGCCCCAGCTGGCCGAGCTGGAGGCCCTGGCGCGCGAGCTCTCCGCGCTGGAGGACGAGCGGGTCCGCGCCCAGGTGGCCGTGGACGACCTCGACCGGGACATCGCCCGGCTGGAGAAGGACGTCGACCAGGTCCGGGCCCGCAAGACCAAGGACGAGAACCGGCTGGCCGCCGGCACCGGGCCGGCCCGCGAGCTGGAGGCGCTCCAGCACGAGCTGGCCTCGCTGAACCGCCGGCAGAGCGACCTGGAGGACGCCGAGCTGGAGCTGATGGAGCAGCGGGAGACCGCGCAGGGCGTGCTGGACGGCGTCGAACGGCGGATCGCCGAGGCCCGGGACCGGCGCGCCGCAGCCGAGCAGCGCCGCGACGACAGCCTCGCCGAGATCGCCAAGGAGGAGGAGTTCAAGCGGGGCGCCCGCCAGCCGCTGGCCGGCGACCTGCCGGCCGACCTGGTCGCCCTCTACGACCGGATCCGCACGGACACCGGCCTCGGCGCGGCGCTGCTCACCGGCGCCCGCTGCGGTGGCTGCCGCCTGGAGCTCTCCGGCGCCGACCTGGCCCGGATCCGCAAGGCCGACCCGGACGACGTGGTCCGCTGCGAGGAGTGCCGGCGGATCATGGTCCGGACCAACGAGTCGGGGCTGTAGCCGTCGTGGCGGTGCGCGCGGTCCTGGTCGAGGCCGACGGCGGGTCCCGGGGCAACCCGGGGCCGGCCGGCTACGGCGCGGTGGTCCGGGACCCGGCGACCGGCGAGGTGCTGGCCGAGCGCGCCGAGGCCATCGGCACGGCCACGAACAACGTGGCCGAGTACCGGGGCCTGATAGCCGGGCTGGAGGCCGCCGCCGACCTGGGCGCGGCCGAGGTGGAGGCCCGGATGGACTCCAAGCTGGTGGTCGAGCAGATGTGTGGCCGCTGGCAGATCAAGAACCCCGGGCTGCGGCCGCTCGCCGCGCAGGCCGCGGGGCTGGTGGGCCGGTTCGACAGCGTACGGTTCAGCTGGGTCCCCCGGGAGCGCAACAAGCACGCCGACGCGCTGGCCAACGCGGCGATGGACGCGGCGGCGGGCCTGGCACCGACCGGGCCGGTGGCGGAGTCGCCGCGGAAGCTCGCCGCCCCCGAGCCGGCTGTGCGCGAGGTGGCCGCCCGGGCCGCGACCGGCCGGGCCACCGGCACCGACCCGGCCACCACCCCGGCGTCCTGGGAGCCGCGCCCGACCGAGGAGGCCACCCGGTTGATCCTGGTCCGGCACGGCGAGACCGAGCGGACGGTGCAGAAGCGTTATTCCGGGCGCGGTGACGTGCCGCTGACCGACCGGGGGCGGGCCCAGGCCCGCGCCACGGCCGTCCGGGTGGCCGCCCTCGCGCCCTCGGTCGCGGCCGTGGTCAGCTCCCCGCTGGCCCGGTGCACGGCCACCGCCGAGGCGATCGCCGCACTGGTCGGCAACCCGCCGGTACGTCCCGATGACGACCTGATCGAGTGCGATTTCGGGGTCTGGGAGGGGCGCACCTTCGCCGAGGTGCGCGACGGCTGGGCCGGGGAACTGGACGCCTGGCTGGCCTCCACGAGCATCGCCCCGCCCGAGGGCGAGTCGTTCGCGGCCGTCGCCGAGCGGACCGGCCGGGCGGTCGACCGGCTGCGCACGGCGTACCCCGGGGAGACCGTCGTGGTGGTTTCCCACGTCTCGCCGATCAAGCTGGTGCTGCGCGACGCCCTCGCGGCCGGCGACGCCTTCCTGCACCGGCTCTACCTGGACACCGCGGGCGTCTCGGTGCTCGACCTCTACCCGGACGGCGGCGTCGCGGTCCGCTCGGTCAACGACACCGCCCACCTGTCCGACCTCTGACCACCCCCACCGCTTTCGTCCCGCCATTCGGCGCACGACGGGAGCCGCTCGGCGCACCGCCGTCCTCCGGGAGAACGTGACCGCGTTCACAGGGTCGTAGCCTCCGGCCGTCACATGGCAAGTTACGACTTCCCGGAGGTGTGTCACATGGCAGCACCAGAACCGGAGGCGCCGACAACGGCGCGATCCAGGGCGAAGGACCACAGCCCCTGGAACTGGTTGCTCTTCATACCGATCGTGGTGCCGCTGATCCCGGCCTTCTTCAACGCCGACTCGCCCCGGCTGTTCGGCTTCCCGCGCTTCTACTGGCTGCAACTGGCCTGGATCGTCCTCGGCGTGGCCACCACGACGCTGGTCTACCAGATGACGAAGAAGCGGGGAGGTGACCGCTGATGTGGCGCGACCACCTGACCGAGATCATCATCTTCACGTTCCTGTTCCTGCTGGTCAGCGCGATGGGCTTCGTGGCGGCCCGCTGGCGGGCACCGCGCGACATGGCGCACCTGGACGAGTGGGGCCTGGGCGGGCGCAGCTTCGGCGGCTGGATCACCTGGTTCCTGGTCGGCGGTGACCTCTACACGGCGTACACGTTCGTGGCGGTGCCGGCGCTGATCTTCGGGGCCGGCGCCCTCGGGTTCTACGCGGTGCCCTACACGATCGTCATCTACCCGCTGGTGTTCCTGGTGCTCTGCCGGCTCTGGTCGGTCTCGCACCGGCACGGCTTCGTCACCCCGGCCGACTTCGTCCGCAACCGGTTCGACTCGCCGATCCTCGCGCTGCTGATCGCGATCACCGGCATCGTGGCCACCATGCCGTACATCGCTCTGCAACTCGTCGGCATCGAGGCGGTGCTCAAGACGATGGGGGTGACCGGGGACAACGCGTTCGCCCGGCACCTGCCGATCATCATCGCCTTCGCGATCCTGGCGGCCTACACCTACCAGTCCGGGCTGCGCGCGCCGGCGCTGATCGCGTTCGTCAAGGACTCGCTGATCTACATCGTGATCCTGGTGGCGGTCATCTACCTGCCGTACAAGCTGGGCGGCTGGGGCGAGATCTTCGACGCGGCCGACGCGAAGTTCAAGGCGTCACCGGCACCGGGTGACGGCATCCTGCTCAACGCCAACAACCAGCTCCAGTACGTCACCCTGGCGTTCGGCTCGGCGCTGGCGCTCTTCCTCTACCCGCACAGCATCACCGGTGTGCTGGCCAGCCGGAACCGGGACGTGATCAAGCGGAACATGTCCGCGCTGCCGGCGTACAGCCTGCTGCTCGGGCTGATCGCGCTGCTCGGCTTCATGGCCATCGCGGCGGGCGTGAAGCCGCTGCCCGGCGCCAAGGCCGGCAGCGTCGACGGCAACACCGTGGTGCCGCTGCTGTTCGACAGCCAGTTCCCGGACTGGTTCGCGGGGGTGGCGTACGCGGCCATCGGCATCGGCGCGCTGGTGCCGGCGGCGATCATGTCGATCGCGGCGGCGAACCTGTTCACCCGCAACATCTACAAGGAGTACCTGAAGCGGGACGCCAGCCCGGCGCAGGAGGCGAACGTCTCGAAGATCACCTCGCTGGTGGTGAAGGTCGGTGCGGTGGCCTGCATCGTCTTCCTCGACCCGCAGTTCTCCATCGACCTCCAGCTCATCGGCGGCGTGATCATCCTCCAGACGCTGCCGGCGGTGGCGCTGGGCCTCTACACCCGCTGGTTCCACCGGGGCGCGCTGATCGCCGGCTGGGTGGCCGGCATGGGCCTCGGCATGTGGATGCTCTACCAGATCGGGAACCCGGCGACCGGCAAGAAGCACTTCGCCGGCTCGGCCTTCCCGCTGGAGAAGTTCGGCTTCGACACCCAGAAGACGATCTACGTGGGCATCGTGGCGGTGCTGGTGAACCTGGCGGTGGCCGCGCTGCTCACCCTGGTGCTGCGTGCGGCGAAGGTGGCCGAGGGGGTGGACGGCACCACCCCGGACGACTACTTCGCCGACGAGGGCGACCCGCGGGTCACCCCCGGCGTGGAGCGGGACGCGGACGCCGCCCCCGAACCGGTCGCCTGAGCTGCCCCGGGGCCCCGGTCGCCGCGCTGGCGGCCGGGGCCCCGCCGTGCGTTCAGCGGCGGCGGGGGCGCGATTCGAGGGCCTCGTTGAGCCGGTGCAGCAGGTCCGCGAGGCTCTCCCGGTCGTCGGGGGACCAGGCGGCCAGGATGTCGCCGTAGAGCCGGGTGCGGGCCGCCCGCACCGCGGCCATCCGCTGGAGGCCGGCCGGGGTGGGCGAGATCACCGTGCCGCGCCCGTCGGCCGGATCCGGGGCACGCGCGATCAGCCCGTCGCGCTGCATGGCCGAGACCTGACGGGTGACCGTGGAGCCGTCCAGGTTCAGCTTCGTGGCCAGCGCGGAGACGTTCTGCGGGCCGGCGGCGGCCAGGTGCCGCAGGATCACGTACGCCGCCCGGTCCAGCACCCGGTGCTCGGCCGTGCCGCTGGCCCGGCGGGTCGCCTCGCCGAGGCGCATCAGCAGCGCGACCTCGGTCTCGATCTTGCCGAGTGTGACTTCTTCCGCGTTGGCGTCGTCGCTCATAGCTGTATGATACAACTGATTTACCTGTACGATACAGCTATCTGTCTGGAGGCGCGGAGTGGATCGGCGATCCGAACCCAACCGCAGTGCCATCTACGCCACCACCCTGGTGGCCTTCCTCGCCATCGCCGGCATCGCCGTGGTGGACCCGATCCTGCCCGCCATCGGCGAGGCCATCGGGGTGACCGCCTGGCAGGTCGAGCTGCTCTTCACCGCGTACATCGCCGTGATGGCGGTCGGCATGATCCCGGCGACCCTGGCCAGCGGGAGGTTCGGCTTCAAGCCGGTGCTGATCACCGGTGTCTCGGTGGTCGGCCTGGCCGCCATCCTCGCGTCGTTCAGCAACGACATCGTGCAGCTCTCCGTGCTGCGCGGCGTCTGGGGCCTGGGCAACGCCATGTTCTTCGCCACCGCCATGGTGGTGCTGGTCAACCTCGCCAACGACCGGGAGTGGGTGGTCGGCCTCTTCGAGACCGCGCTCGGTCTCGGCTTCGCCGTCGGCCCGCTGATCGGCGGCCTGCTCGGCGAGGTGACCTGGCGGCTGCCGTTCTTCGTGTGCGGCGTGTTCATGGTGCTGGCGCTGGCCGTCGCCTCGCGCAAGCTCCGCGAACCGGCCCGCAAGCAGCCCCCCGTACGCCTCGGCGCGATCTTCTCGACCTACCGCAAGCCGGCGTTCATCACCCTCTGCGTGGTCACCGCGGCCTACAACTTCGTCTTCTTCGTGGTGCTCGGCTACACACCGCTCTACCTGCACCTCGACGTCATCCCGCTGGGCCTGGCCTTCACCGGCTGGGGCCTCGGCCTGGCCGCCGGCATCCTCCTGGTCGGCCACCGGCTGGCGCACCGGATCGGCGCCGTGCAGACCGTCGGCGTCGCCATCGCCGGCCTGCTGGTCTGCATGGTCCTCTTCGCCACCTCCACCGGCACCGCCATGTCGCTGGTGGTCCTGGTCCTCGCCGGCCTGTTCATGGGCCTGGCCAACGCCAACCTCACCGACCTGGCCCTGGGCCTCGGCTCCAGCGACCGCCGGGTCGCCACCGGCGCGTTCAACCTGGTCCGCTGGGGCGCCGCCGCGCCGGCCCCGATCATCTCCGGCAAGCTGGCCGAGCACGGGCTCGCCCTGCCGTTCTGGGTCGGCTTCGGGGTCCTCGCCGTCGGCGTGCTGGTCTACCTCGCCTTCGCGCACGTGATGGCCGCCGGCTACGGCGAGCGGGTGCTCTGGTCCCGGTGGAACTCCGCCGCCCGGCGCAACGAGCACGCCCCCGAGGAGCCGGTCGGCGAGGCGTACTGAGGTGCGGGGCCCCCTTACCGGAGGGGGCCCCTCCCGGCCGCTCAGCCCAGGGCGCGGTAGAGCAGGTAGAGGCCGATCACCGTGCCGAAGACCACGATGAGGGTCTTCAGCACCACCGGCGGGAGCCGGCGGACCAGCCGGGCGCCCACGTACCCGCCGACCAGCGTGGCCGGTGCGACCACCGCCACCGCGGCCCAGTTGACCGGGCCGAACAGCGAGAACACCACCAGCGTGGTCAGGCCCACGACGGCCGAGAGCAGGTTCTTGACAGCCGACACCCGGGCCAGCGTGGTGTCCAGCACCAGGGCCAGGCCGGCCACCAGCATCACCCCGAGCGCGGCGCCGAAGTAGCCGCCGTACACCGTCCCGACCGCGACCATGGCCTGCACGGTGACGGTACGGCGGCGCGGGCTGAGGTCCGCCGGGTGGCCGACCAGCCGGCGCAGCGGATCCTGGAAGGCCAGCACGGCGGTCGCGCCCAGCACCAGGAACGGCACCACCAGCTCGAACGCGCGCGCCGGGGTGGCCAGCAGCAGCACGCACCCGACGACCGTGCCGGCCACGGCGGTGGGCAGCAGCGGCCAGAGCGCCCGCCCGCGGGGCAGGTCCATCCGGCTGCCCGCCACGCTGGCCGCGTAGCCGGGGAAGACCGACACCGAGTTGCTGACGTTGGCGGGCACCGGGGGCAGGCCGATCGCGATCAGGGCCGGGAAGGTGATGAGGGAACCGCCTCCGGCCACCGCGTTCACCGTGCCCGCGGCGAGACCGGCGGCGATCAGCAATGCGACGTCGGCGAGCTCCATGATCCCGCAGGCTAGCCCGCCCTCCACGCCCGCGCAGACCCACCTCCACCGGCCCTCGGCAGCTGCCGGCGGCTGCGGGCGTGTTGATCAAGGGGTTTGCGTCGGAATCCGACCCCGTCACGACGCAAACCTCTTGGTCGACACCGCTGACGGGGTGGAAATGAGCGCGCGGGCGCCGTCGTTAGGATGAGTGGCGCGACGGACGAGTCGACCGGGCGGTCGCGTCGGCGGGCTCACGGCCCGCCGCCGAGGAACGTCCGGACTCCACAGGGCAGGGTGGTTGCTAACGGCAACCCGGGGTGACCCGCGGGACAGTGCCACAGAAAACAGACCGCCGGCCCCGAAACGGGACGGTAAGGGTGAAACGGTGGGGTAAGAGCCCACCAGCATCCCGGGTGACCGGGATGGCTCGGTAAACCCCACCCGGAGCAAGGCCAAGAAAGGGTCGTCACCGCAAGATGACGGTCCGCGCAGACGCTTGAGGGCGGCCCGCCCGATGTCTGCGGGTAGGCCGCTGGAGCCTGCCGGCGACGGTAGGCCGAGATGGATGGCCGCCGCCGGCCCGCCTTCCGGGGCGAGCCGGTCACAGAATCCGGCGTACAGGTCGACTCGTCCGTCGCCCACCAGGCCAGCCTCCAAGACCCGATCACGTCAGACCGCTTCGTCAACCTTCGCTGCCGATCAGCATCGGGGCATCCAGGGCGAGGGAGCGGGCGAGGCGGCGGACGGCCTCGTCCATGAGCTCGGGTGGGGCTGCGGCGTAGGTCAGGCGCAGGTGCGGCGCCGGGGGTTCGGCCGCGTACCAGGGGCGGCCGGGGAAGACGATGACGCCTTCGGTGGCAGCCGCGGCGGCCAGCGTGACGTCGTCGACGCCGTCCGGCAGGCGAGCCCACAGGTGCAGGCCACCGCGGGGGATCGCCTGGGGGACGAGTCCCGGCAGGTGCCGGCGCAGCGCGGTCAGCAACGCCTCGCGCCGTGCCCGCAGCGCGGTGCGCAGAGCGCGGCGGTGGCGTGCCCAGGCCGGAGTGGTGACGAACTCCAACGTGGCCTGCTGCAGCGGGCCGGCGACGAAGAAGTCGTCAAGCACCCTGGCCGAGCGCAGCCGGGCACCGGCCGGGCCGCGGGCGCCGATCGCGGCAACACGCAGGCCGGGGGCGGCCGACTTGGTCAGTGAGCGCAGGTAGATCACATGCCCGTCCGGGTCGTCGGCGGCCAGCGGTGGCGGAGCCTCGCCGTCGATGGTGAGGTCGCGGGCGTAGTCGTCCTCGATCAGAAACGCTCCGGCGTCGCGTACGGCATCGGCGACCTCGGTTCGGCGGTGGGTTGCCAGGGTGGCACCGGTCGGGTTGGCATAGAGCGGTTGGCAGTAGAACAGTCGCGCACCGGTGCGAGCGAACGCGGCGGCGAGTTGGTCAGGGCGTACGCCGTCGGCGTCGGCGGGCACCGGTACCACCCGCAGCCCGGCCGCCCGGGCGGCGGCCAGCGCCCCCAGGTAGGTCGGGGACTCGACGAGCAGGGTGTCGCCGGGCGCGGCGAGTGCGCGCAACGCGGACGACAGTGCCGCCTGCCCGCCCGGGCAGATCACCATGTCGTCGGCGCGCAGCCCGGTCCCCGCCTCACGGGCGAACCAGGCGCGCAGGTCCGCACGCCCCTCAACCGGCCCGCGCAGCCAGGCCGCCGGCTGCCGGGCAGCGCGGGCGAGCGCGGCACCGAGCGCCGCAGCCGGCTGCAGGTCCGCGTCCAGGTAACCACCGGACAGCGGAATCGCTCCCGCAGGGGGTAACGCCAGTAACGCCTGCATCTCCTGCTCGCCGGATCGGCGGGGGCCGAGCGCGACGGTCTGCCACGACAGGTCGGGTGGGCGCCGCTCGTGTGGTGCGGCGGCCACGAAGGTGCCCTTACCCGGTCGCGTCTCGATCAGCCCTTGCGCTACCAGCTGTCGGACGGCTTCGGCGACGGTGACCGGCGAGGCCTGGTGCCGGGAGGTCAACTCGCGCACGGACGGCAGCCGTGTTCCAGGGGATGAGCCGGCCACCAGTCCGCGCAGATCTTGGATAACGCGGTCCACTGCGTTACCGTTTTCCATGACGAGTAAGAGTAGCGCTACTGACGCCACCACGGTAACGGCGGATCGGGTTCTCGGCCTCGCCCTCGGCGCGCTGGGCGTGCTCGCCTTCAGCATGTCGCTGCCCGCCACGCGCGTCGCCGTGCAGCAGCTCGACCCGTGGTTCGTGGCCTTCGGCCGGGCCGTCGGTGCGGCGCTGCTGGCGGGTGCCTACCTGCGGTTCACCCGCTCGCCGCGGCCCACCCGGAGCCAGTGGCGGCGGCTGTCGGTCGTCGCCCTCGGCGTCGTCGTCGGCTTCCCGCTGTTCACCTCTCTGGCGCTGACCACCCAGACCTCCGCGCACGGCGCGGTCGTCATCACCGTGCTGCCCGCCATGACCGCCGTGTTCGCGGTGCTGCGGGCCGGCGAGCGCCCACCGCTGCTGTTCTGGGTCGCCAGCCTCGGCGGGCTGCTGGCGGTGCTCGCCTTCCTCATCACCAGCGGCACGGTGCACGGCGCGCTGTCGGCCGCCGACCTGTTCCTGCTCGCGGCGGTCGTCCTGTGCGGACTGGGATACGCCGAGGGCGGCGCGCTCGCCCGGGAACTGGGCGGCGCCCGGACGATCTGCTGGGCGCTGCTCCTCTCGCTGCCCGTCACCCTGCTCATCACGCTCGTCGCCGCGGCGGCTCACCCGCCGCGCGCTGATGCCGTCGCCTGGTCGGCGTTCGGATACCTCACCGCGATCTCGATGTTCCTGGGCTTCTTCGCCTGGTACACCGGTCTGGCCCTGGGTGGCATCGCCCAGGTCGGCCAGATCCAGCTCGCCCAGCCGGTACTCACCCTGCTCTGGTCCGCGCTCCTGCTCGCAGAGACCGTCACCCCTGCCTCCATCGTGGTCGCGCTGGTCGTGCTGACCTGCGTCGTGCTGATCCAGCGCACCCGCACCGTGCGCACAACAGACCGGTCTCCGACAGGCTCGGCCGCGCCCGGCGATCAGGGCGCGAGGATCGGCGTGGGTGCGGTCGACGGCATCGAAGCCCACATCTCGAACTGACGGCCGGCTGGAGGACCGCGCGGCCGAGGAACCGCCCGCCGTCCGGGCTTGCATCCGGTACCAAGGTACGGGCTTACCGTCGGAGTATGAGCGACGACCACATCACGACGAGCGGTTCCTGGGTGCCGGATGTGTGCACCCTGCCGACCGCCGAGCGGCCGCTGCGGCTCGCCGAGTTCGACGGGTTCTTCCGCGCCGCGGTGCGGGGTGCCGACCGACTGTCGGCACAGCACCTGCGGTTGCGGCTCGACGGCGCGACGCAGGTCGAGCAGACCGCGCGGGAGCTGACCGCCCGCGAGTCCTCCTGCTGCTCGTTCTTCGCCTTCGACATCGCACGGCCCGGCCCGGACCTGCTGACGCTGGACGTCCGCGTGCCGGCGGCGTACGTCGACGTGCTCGACGCCCTCGCCGCGCGGGCGACGTCCGCCCGGGGCCGGGGATGACCGGATCGGGACTGCGCAGCGGCGAGCTGGCCGACGCGGCCGGCGTCAACGTGCAGACGCTGCGCTACTACGAGCGCCGGGGACTGCTCGCCTCCCCGCAACGATCGCCGGGCGGGCACCGGCTCTATCCGTCCGATGCGGTCACCCTGCTGCGGATCATCAAGACCGCGCAGCGCCTCGGGTTCACCCTCGACGAGGTGGCGGGCCTGCTCGACGCCGGCCGCCACCGACACCGCCGACGCGACAACGGCCTCCAGGCACGAGCCGGGGAGAAGCTCGCCGAGGTGGAACGGAGGCTGGCGGACCTGACCGTCATCCGCGACACCCTGCGCGCCGCCATCTCCGCCGGCTGCGACGACCTGGTCGCCTGCGCCGGCAGCGCCTGCTGCCCCCTGCCGTTCGTTGAGCTCGCCGAGAGGACCGACCGTGCCGACACCTGATGACCGCCTGCGCCGACTGCTGCCCTCCGGCCTGACCGGACTCGCCGGAGCCGCCTGCGCCGCCTGCTGCGTGTTGCCGGGACTGCTGGCCGCCGGGGTCCTGGGCGGCGCCGGCTGGGCCGCGGCCAACCGCCTCATGCCCGGCATCGCGGTCGCCCTCGCGGTTCTGGCCGGCCTTTCCTGGTGGTGGGCCACCAGGCGCCGCCACACCAGCGGCTGCGGCGGCGGCGACTGCGCCTGCGAACCGGGTGACCGAAGGGACCGCCGGGTGGTCACGCTACGGTCCGACGCATGACGGTTGCCCGTTCGATCCTGCTGTTCCTGCTCGCCGCGCTCGCCGAGATCGGTGGCGCCTGGCTGGTCTGGCAGGGCTGGCGGGAACACCGCGGGCTGCTCTGGATCGCGGCCGGGGTCATCGCGCTCGGGTTCTACGGCTTCGTGGCCACCTTCCAACCCGACGCGAACTTCGGCCGCATCCTCGCCGCCTACGGCGGCGTCTTCGTCGCCGGCTCCCTCGCCTGGGGCGTGGTCGTCGACAGGTTCCGGCCCGACCGCTACGACCTCGTCGGCGCCGCCATCTGCCTCGTCGGGGTCGCCGTCATCATGTACGCCCCCCGCGCCGGCTGAGGGGACCCGGCACGGCCGATCCTCGGCAAAGAAGATGGTCGGCGGCGACACCTTTCCAGCTCCGGGACTAGAATCCGGCGTACCGGTCGACTCGTCCGTCGCCTACCGCGCCGGATGTCCGGTTCCGACCAGCTGCTGAGACGGCCGTCCCAAGGGTCGCCCCGAGCGGAACTTGCCGGTGCGCAACTAGGATCGTGGGGTGGTTCGGGCGGAGGTCCTGCGGGACGACCAGTGGTTGCGCCGGGTCGAGGCGGTGACCGACGCCACGCTGTCCCGACTCGATGTCGCCGACCTCTTCGACGAGCTGCTCGACCGCGTACGTGATCTGCTGGGGGTCGACACCGCCGCGATCCTCCTGCTCGACGTCCGCGCCCAGCAGCTGGTGGCCACCGCCGCCCGGGGGCTGGAGGAGGAGGTCCGGCAGGGCTTCCGGGTCTCCGTCGGCCGCGGGTTCGCCGGCCAGGTCGCGCTCACCCGGCAGCCGGTGATCCTCCAGACGGTCACCACCGACAACGTGGTCAACCCGGTGCTGATCGAGACCGGGGTGCAGTCCCTCCTGGGCGTGCCGATCATGGCCCAGGGCGCACTCGTCGGCGTGCTGCACGTGGGCACGCTGTCACCCCGCCAGTTCACCCTCGACGACGTCCGCCTGCTCGAACTGGTCGCCGACCGGGTCAGCCTGGCCAGCCGCGCCCGCGCGAACACGCTGGACCAGACCGCCGCACTGGCCCTGCAACGGAGCCTGATCCCCGCCGAACTGCCCCAGCTGCCCGACCTGGAACTGGCCGGCCGGTACGTCCCGGGCCACGCCTCCGGCGTCGGCGGCGACTGGTACGACGTCTTCACGCTGCCGTCCGGCTGGCTGGGCGTGGTCGTCGGCGACGTCTCCGGGCACGGGCTCCAGTCCGCGGTGGTGATGGGCCGGGTCCGCAGCGCGCTGCGGGCCTACGCCCTGGTCGCCGACGACCCGGCGGAGGCGCTCACCCTGCTCGACCGGAAGGTGGTCCACTTCGAGGCCGGCAGCCTGACCACCGCGTTGTACGCGATGATCTCCCCCGACCGGGCGACCCTGCACGTCTCCGTGGCCGGTCATCCGCGCCCGGTGCTGGCCCTGCCCGGCCACCCGAACACCGTGCTGGACGCGTACATCGATCCGCCGCTCGGCACCGGCCGGCGGAGCCCGGCCCGGCACACCACGACGGTCGACTTCCCGCCCGGGGCGGTCCTGGTCGCCTACACCGACGGGCTCGTCGAGCGGCGGGGGGAGCTGTTCGACGCCGGCGTGGCCCGGCTGACCGCGGCCGTCCCGCTGGCTCCCGTCGACACGGTGGCCGCCACGGTCATGGCCACCCTGGACACCGAGCATCCGGCCGACGACATCGCCCTGCTGGCCGTCCGCCGGCTGCCGCGCTGACCCGTCGTCACCCCGGCGGCCAGTTCCGCAGGAGGGCGTCGAGCGCGTCCAGGGTGCGGGACCAGGTGGCGTCCGTCGTACGCGGGGTGTGGCGGAAGGCGCCCGCCCGTTCCAGCGTCACGTAGCCGTGGAAGGTGCTGCCCAGCAGGCGTACCGCGTCCGTCTGGTCGGGCTCGGCGAGCTGGTAGCCGCGCAGGATGGCCCGGGTCATCTCCGCGTGCCGCCGGGCCGCGCTCGCCTCGGCCGTCTCCCGGTCGAGGGGCAGTTGCGCGGCGGCGTACCGGCCGGGATGCCGGATGGCGTAGTCGCGGTAGGTGTTGGCGAAGGCGATTAGCGCATCCTTGCCCGCCCGCCCCGCGAGGGCGTCGGCGGCCCGGTCGGCCATCTCCTTCAAGGCCAGCATCGCCACCTGGACGCGCAGCTCCTGGGCGTTCCTGAGGTGGAAGTAGAGGCTGGCGTCCTTCACGCCGAACCGGCGGGCGAGCGCCGACACGGTCACGTTCTCGAAACCGACCTCGTCGGCCATCTCGGCGGCCGCCAGGGTCAGGCGTTCGACCGTCAACCCCGTCCGGGCCATGTGCTCCACCCCACGTCTCGTCGCTCTAGCTTTTTACCTAGGGGGTCTAGACTAGCGCCTATGACACCCCTCACCGAGACCGCCATCCGGGCGTCCTTCGTCAATTGCACCAAGGGCGAGGTGAAGCGCCTGAGCCTGCCCCGGGACCTGGCCGAACGGCCCTGGGCGGACCTCGACTTCCTCGGCTGGCGCGACCCCGCCGCGGCGGAGCGGGCGTACCTGGTCGCCGAGTCCGGCACCGGGCTGCTCGGGGTGGCCCTGCGGGTGGCCTCGCAGACCGGGCGGGTCCGGCGGAGCATGTGCTCGCTCTGCCTGACCACCCACACCGGGGACGGTGTCTCGCTGATGACCGCCCGCAAGGCCGGACCGGACGGGCGGGCGGGCAACTCGGTCGGCAGCTACCTCTGCGCGGACCTCGCCTGCTCGCTCTACCTGCGGGGCCGGAAGAACGCCGGGCGGCGCATCCACGAGTCCATCACGCTGGCCGAGAAGATCGACCGGACCGCCGCCAACCTGGCCGCCTTCCTTCGCCAGGTCGTCGGATAGGCCACCTGGCGGCCGGTTGGGACGATGGCCGCATGGCGTCAGTCCCACCGGCCGACCCGCTCGCCCCGACCGCCTCGACGGAGGCGGTGCTGGCCGCGTACGCCCTGGTCGGCGCGCGCCGGACCTCCTTCGACACGATGATGTGGCAGGCCACGGCGGCGCAGGCGTTCCTGCTCACCATCGCCCTCGGGCCGGACGGCAGCCGTCCGGCCCGGTCCGTCGCGGCCCTGCTCGGCGCGGCCCTCGCGGGGCTCTGCGCCCAGCTCATGGCCAAGCACCGGCGGCTGGAGACCAGCGACAGCCGGCTGGCCGAGCGGATCGAGCAGGAGTTGGGCCTCGACCGCCGACTGGGTACGGCGCCGCACGCCGCGGCCATCGTCCGGTTGGGGGCCGACCAGCCCTGGTGGGCGCGGCTGTCGTCCTACCGCCTCTGGCTGCTCGGCGTCCTGTCGTTCGGCGTCGCCGACCTCGTGGTGGCCGTCGACGCCGCGGCCGCGCTCGGCCTGTTCCGCTGACCGCCGGGGCCGGTGCAACCTATGTAGAGTTCCGATATAGTCCCTCTCATGCGGCTGACGATTCCGGTGGCGAAGGTGCTCTCCGCGCTCCTCGCCGACCCCGAGGGCGCGCGCTACGGGCTCGACCTCATCAAGCTCACCGGCCTGCCCAGCGGCACCCTCTATCCCGTCCTGCACCGGCTCCGGGCGGCCGGCTGGCTGGCCGCCGACTGGGAGGACGTCGACCCGGTCGCCGCGGGACGGCCCGCGCGCCGGTACTACCGGCTCACGGGCGAGGGGGTGCGTGCCGCCCGGCTCGCGCTGGCCGAGCTGCGTGCCCTCGCCCCCGAGGGCGGAGGGTCCCGGGGCGGGGCCGAGCCGACGGGGGCCCCGGCGTGGTGACGCGGCTGGCCGGAGTCCTGCTGCGCGCGGCGGCGCGGCGCTGGCCGGCGGAGCTGCGCACCGAGCTGATCCGGGAGTGGGACGCCGAGCTGCACGTCCTGGCCGGGCGTGGGGAGCGGTGGCGGATGCTGGGCTTCGCGGCCAGCCTCGCCGCCCGCCGTGCCGGCGCGCCGGTGGTCGACCGGGGCGTGCTGCACCGGCGGCTGTGGCGTACCGCCGGGGTGCTGCTGCTCGCCCCGCCGGCGTGCGCCGCGATCGTCGTGCTCGCCGCTCTGACGAGCCTGGCGTGTGCCGCACTCGGCGCCCACGTCGCCTGGGCGACCGCGCTGCAGATGCCGTTCCTGTCGGGCCTCACGGCCGGGGCGGGCGCGCTGCTCGCCCTCCTCGTCACCCGGTCCGCCCGGCGGACCGTACGCACCGGGCCCCTGGCCACCGCGCTCGGCGTCGTGCTGCCGATCGGGCTGACCGTGACGGTGGTGGTCGCCGCGTTCGCCGGCCGGGGCGAGCAGGGCCTGCCGGGCACCGTTCCCGGGCTGCTGCTCTGGCTCGCCCTGCTGGTGCCGGCCCTCTGGGGCGCGGGCATCCTGGCCCGCCGGGGCCGGACCCGGCTCGCCTGGGCCGTCGGGGTGCTCGGCGCGCTGGTCGCGGCTGACGCCGCGGTCGTCCTGGCGGTGGTCTCGGCCATCCCGGCGGTCCCCGTGGGGCCGGTCGCCGACGGGGCGCCGCCGGACACGGTGGACCGGGTGTCCGCTCCGCTGTGGCTGCTCACCTGCTGGACCGACTCGTCGCTCGGGCTGCCCCGGCCCACCGCCTGGGAACGGTTCCTGATCACCGACCGGGTGCTCGTCGAGCCCGTCTTCTACCTGGCCTGCACCCCGTACGCGGTGGCCTACGCCGTCGCGGCGGCCCGGCCGGCGCCGGCCGCCGAACCCATGCCGGAACCCGTGCCCGCACCCGCCTGACGCCGCGCGGGCCGGCCCGTCGCGTGACGGGCCGGCCCGGTTCGACGCCAGCCGGGCGCCCCGCGAGGAGCCGCACCGGGCGGCGTCAGCCGGTCCAGCTCATGGCCCGGCCGGCCCGTTCGTAGTGCCGGGCCAGCTCCGCGTCGATCCGCTCGGCCCGGGACCCGGTGAGCACCACGGCGGGGTCCTGCCAGGACCGTGCGGTGAGCATCCGGTCGCGCAGGCCGGGCGGGGGATGGGTGGCGAACAGCGCCGGTCAGCGGGGGCAGGGCAGCCGTTCCAGCGGCGCGGGTGTGGTTCCCGGGCGCACCACCTGGGCGAAACAGCCGGTGGCGTCGGCCCGCTGCCAGCCGAACACCGACGCGGCGGTCTTCGCCACGCGTACCCGGAAGACCAGCCGGACCTCGGCGGCGCCCGCGGCCGCCGTGAGGACCTCGACGCCGTCCACCGTGTCGGCGGCGAGCCGTAGGTCGGCCTCCCGCGCGGACGGCTCGGCCAGCAGGGCGGCCCGGGTGCGTTGCGCGGTGGCGGTCACCTCCCGGTCGGCCCGGCGTTCCAGCCGCTGCTGGGACCGGTCGCGCAGCAGCGGGACCGCCAACGCCAACCCGACCGCCACGAGGCCGGCCAGCGTGATGCCGGCCACCAGCCCCCGTCGCCGGCCTGCCCACCGTCCGCCCCCGAACCGCACCCCGGGATTGTGCGCCCTCGACCCGGCTGCCGGCTGCCCCGTATTCCGCGGTTCCGGCCCAGAACCGCCCTGACCAGGTCTACTGTGGAGGACATCGGCGACTATTTACGGCGTTCCGGTGGCGGCCGGGCGCTTCGCGGTGCACAGTGATCGCATGAGCGACGACGGACGTGGTGGCGGGCACTACTACTGGTGCACCCGACACCACCGGGTCGAGACCGATGCCGACGTGTGTCCCGCGAAGCACGTTCTCGGACCGTACGCCTCTGCCGCCGACGCGGAGAACGCCCTGCAGCAGGTGCGGGAGCGCAACGAAGCGTGGGACGCCGAGGACGCCCGTTGGGCCGGGGAGGACAGGTAGACGGCGCGGGACGGCCCGCGTCGAGGTGATCCGTGCTCCGCGAGGGCGAGAGCACGTCCCCAGGAAAGGGAACCGAGATGGCCGAAGCACAGCAGGCCACCCGCCCGGCCGCGAAACGGACGACCGCGAAGAGCACCACCGCGGGCAGGACGACCGTCACCAAGGCGTCCCCGAACGCCTCCGGCGCCGGCGCCGGCCGGGTGCCGGCGAAGAAGGCCGCCGCGAAGAAGGCGACCGCCCGGAAGGCGGTGTCGGCGGCACGGAAGGCGCCCGCGAAGAAGGCGCCGGCCACGAAGACCACCGCCAAGAAGGCGCCGGCCCGGAAGACCACGGCGAAGAAGACCACCACGGCGAAGAAGACCACCACGGCGAAGAAGACCGCCGCGAAGAAGACGACGGCGCCGGCGAAGAAGACCACCGCGGCGCGGAAGACGACGACCGCGGCGGCGCGGACCACGGTGGCGAAGAAGGCCCCCGCCAAGAAGACCACGGCGGCGAAGAAGACCACCGCCGCCAAGAAGGCGCCCGCCAAGAAGACCACCGCCTCGACGCGCCCGGCGGCGCGCAAGACGGCGGCGAAGAAGGCGCCCGCGAAGAAGGCCACCGCCAAGAAGACCACCACCGCGAAGAAGACCACCGCGGCGAAGAAGGCGCCGGCCAAGAGGACCACGGCCGCGAAGAAGACCACCGCGCGCAAGGCGCCGGCCCGCAAGGCCACCGCCTGACGGCGGCCACTCGCCGCTGACCGGCGCGCGCCGGTGAGCGGATCACGCGGGGCGCTGTCAGGATTGACCCCGTGGTGATCCGACGCGTACTGGCGCCCCGCATCGACTTCGGCGCGCTGCGCCGCGAGCTGGGACTTCCCGAGAACTTCCCGGTCGCGGCGCAGCGCGAGGCCGACGCGGCCGCCGCCGCGCCGCTGCCGGCCGTCGCCGACCGGACCGACGTTCCGTTCGTCACCGTCGACCCGGCGACCTCGCGCGACCTCGACCAGGCCATGCACCTCGCCCGCCGTCCCGGTGGCGGTTTCCGCATCCGGTACGCGATCGCCGACGTGTTCACCCACGTCCGTCCCGGCGGGGCGCTGGAGGCGGAGACCTGGCGGCGGGGGCAGACCGTCTACCTGCCCGACGGCAACGTGCCGCTGCACCCGCACACGCTCAGCGAGGGGGCGGCGAGCCTGCTGCCCGACGCCGACCGGGCGGCGGTGCTGTGGACCATCGACCTCGACAGCGACGGCGCCACGGTCGCCGTCACGCTGGAACGGGCCCGGGTGCGCAGCCGGGCCAAGCTCGACTACTCCGGTGTGCAGCGCGACGCCGACGCCGGCCGGCTGCCCGAGCCGATCGCCCTGCTGCCCGAGATCGGCGCCCTGCTGACCGCCCGTGGCCTGCTCCGGGGGGCGATCAACCTGCCGCTGCCCGAGCAGGACGTCGAGCCCGACGGCGACGGCTGGCGGCTGGTGCTGCGCGGCCCCGGCCCGATGGAGGAGCACAACGCCCAGATCTCCCTGCTGACCGGGATGGCCGCCGCCGACCTCATGCTGGCCGGCCGGATCGGCCTGCTGCGCACCATGCCGCCGCCCCGGCCGGAGGCGGTCGACCGGCTGCGGCTGGCCGCCGGCCCGCTCGGGGTGCCCTGGCCGGCCGGCGCCACGGTCGGCACGGTCCTCGCCGGGCTGGACGCCTCGCAGCCCCGCGCGGCGGCCTTCGTGGACCAGGCCGCCGAGCTGATGCGCGGCGCCGCGTACACGGCGTTCGACGGGGACCTGCCCGAGCAGCCGGAGCACGGCGGGGTGGCCGCCGCGTACGCGCATGTGACGGCGCCGCTGCGCCGGCTCGCCGACCGGTACGCCACCGAGGTCTGCCTGGCCCTGCACGAGGGCCGGGAGGTGCCCGAGCACGTCCGCGCCGCGCTGCCGAAGCTGCCCGAGGTGATGGCGACCACCGACCGGACCGCGTCCGCGGCCACCCGGGGCGCGGTGGAGCTGGCCGAGGCGGTGCTGCTGGCGCACCGGGTGGGGGAGACCTTCGAGGCGGCCGTGCTGGACGTGGACGAGCCGCGGCCGGCGGGCAACGGCCGGCCGGGGCGACCGCCCGGCGGCACCGTCGCCGTGGACGAGCCGCCGGTGCGCGCCCGCTGCACCGGCGACCTGCCGCTCGGCGAGCGCGTCCGGGTCCGCCTGACCGTCGCCGACCCGGCGCAGCGCAAGGTCGCCTTCGAGAAGGCGTGAGGCGGCGCGCGGGGATTGTCACAGCGCCCGGCCGCGCTGCCGCGCGGTGACCTTTGCGAGGATGACCCGTATGGCTTACGACGCGACCACGCTGCCCGACGTCTCCGGGCTGACCGTCGGCATCATCGGTGGCACCGGCGACCAGGGGCGGGGTCTCGCCTACCGGTTCGCCCGGGCCGGGCAGACCGTGCTGATCGGCTCCCGCGCCGCCGACCGGGCCGCCCAGGCCGCCGCCGAGATCGCCGCCCTGCCCGGCGTGCCGGCCGGCGCCGCCGTCTCCGGCGCGGACAACGACGAGGTCGCCCGCCGCAGCGACGTGGTGATCATCGCGGTGCCGTGGGACGGGCACGCCGCCGTCGTCGGAGCGCTGGCCGGCCCGCTCGCCGGCAAGATCGTCATCGACTGCGTCAACCCGCTCGGCTTCGACAAGCAGGGCCCGTACGCGCTGACCGTCGCCGAGGGCAGCGCCGTGCAGCAGGCCGCCGGGCTGCTGCCCGACTCCCGGGTGTGCGCCGCGTTCAACCACGTGAGCGCGCCGCTGCTGGCCGACCCGGAGGTCGAACGCATCGATCTGGACGTGCTCATCTGCACGGAGGACCGGGAGCTGGTCGGCGTGGTCGCCGCGCTCGCCGCACGGATCCCCGGGATGCGGGGCATCTACGCCGGCCGGCTGCGCAACGCCCACCAGATCGAGGCGTTCACCGCCAACCTCATCGCGATCAACAAGCGCTACAAGGCGCACGCCGGCATCCGCGTCACGGACCTCTGACGTCGTACCCGTGCGGCACCATCGCCGCATGGAATGGCAACTGGTGATCGATTGTCGGGAGCCGTCGCGGCTCGTCGCGTTCTGGGCCGAGGCGCTGCGCTACCGGCCGCAGCCGCCGCCCGAGGACCACCAGACCTGGCGGGACTGGTACCTCTCGGTCGGCATCCCGCCCGAGGAACTCGGCGACGGCGACTGCGCCGACCGGCTGGAGGACCCGACCGGCGCCGGCCCGCGGATCTGGTTCCAACCGGTCCCGGAGTCGAAGACGGTCAAGAACCGGCTGCACATCGACCTGAAGGTCGGCGGCGGGCGTGGGGTGCCGGTGGCCGAGCGGCGACCCCGCGTCGACGCCGAGGTGGCCCGGCTGACCGCACTGGGCGCGCGGGTGCTCGGCTCGATGGACGACCCCGACAACGGCTACTACTCGGCGCAGCTCGCCGACCCGGAGGGCAACGAGTTCTGCGTGGTCTGACCCGGCCGGGCGGCGCGGCCGGTGAGCCACGCCGCCCGGAGTGCGGTCAGAAGGTGTGCTCGGCGGCGGGGAACTCGCCGCCGCGCACCTCGTCGGCGAACCGGCGGGTGGCGTCGGTCAGCGCGCCGGCCAGATCGGCGTAGCGCTTGACGAAGCGCGGCGCCTTGCCGGTGCGCAGCCCGGCCATGTCCTGCCAGACCAGCACCTGCCCGTCGGTGTCCGGGCCGGCGCCGATGCCCACCGTGGGGATGCGCAGCTCCGCGGTGATCCGCTTGGCCACCTCACCGGGCACCATCTCCAGCACCACGGCGAAAGCGCCCGCCTCGGCCACCGCCCGGGCGTCGGCGATCACCTCGTCGGCGGTGTCGCCCCGGCCCTGCACCCGGTAGCCGCCCAGGGTGTGCTCGCTCTGCGGGGTGAAGCCGATGTGGGCCATCACCGGGATGCCCGCGCCCACGATCGCCTCGATCTGGGCGGCGCAGCGCCGGCCGCCCTCCAGCTTCACCGCGTGGCAGCCGCCCTCCTTCATGAACCGCACCGCGGTCCGCAGCGCCTGCGTCGGCCCCTCCTCGTAGGAGCCGAAGGGCAGGTCACCGACGATCAGCGCCTGCCGGGTCGCCCGCACCACCGCGCGGACCAGGGGGAGCAGCTCCTCGGCGGTCACCGGCAGGGTGGTCTCGTAGCCGAAGACGTTGTTCGCCGCCGAGTCGCCGACCAGCAGCACCGGGATCCCCGCCTGGTCGAAGATCGAGGCGGTGTACTGGTCGTACGAGGTGAGCATCGCCCAGCGCTCGCCGCGGTCCTTGGCGGCGATCAGGTCGCGGGTGCGGACCCGCCGGGTGGCCGGCCCGCCATAGAGGGCGGTCACCTCGGTCGGGGTGGACTCCACCATGACTCTCTCCTTCCTCGAGGCCGCGTTCGCGGTCCCCGGGTTCCGCCGTGATCGTCGCACCGGGGCACCGGCCGGGGGCAGGGCGGAGTGGAGGATTTCACTCCCGGCGGCGCGGGCCCGCCGGGCGCGGTCAGCCGTCCTCGCGCCAGCGGTTGGTGATCGGCAGCCGCCGGTCCCGGCCGAACGCCTTCATGGAGATCTTGGTGCCGGGGGCGGACTGCCGGCGCTTGTACTCGGCGGTATCCACCATCCGCAGCACCCGGTCGACGATCGCCGGGTCGTGGCCGGACGCGACCAGGCCCTCCCGCCCCAGATCGCCGTCGACGTAGCCGATCAGGATCGGGTCCAGCACGTCGTATTCCGGCAGGCTGTCGCTGTCGAGCTGGCCCGGGCTCAGCTCGGCCGACGGCGGCTTGCCGATCGAGCTCTCCGGGATCGGCGGCGTCTCGCCGCGCCGCTCGGCGTCGGCGTTGCGCCACTTCGCCAGCCGCCAGATCAGCGTCTTCCAGACGTCCTTGACCGGGTTGTAGCCGCCCACCGAGTCGCCGTACAGGGTGGAGTAGCCGACCGCCAGCTCGCTCTTGTTTCCGGTGGTGAGGACCAGGTGGCCCTCCTGGTTCGACAGCGCCATGAGGATCACGCCGCGGACCCGGGCCTGGAGGTTCTCCACGGTCACGCCGGCGAGCGACATGTTGGCCAGGAACGTGTCCACCATGGGCTGGATCGGCTCGATCCGGAAGTCGAGGCCGGTGCGCTTGGCCAGCTCCTCGGCGTCGACACGGGAGTGCTCGGAGGAGTGCTGGCTGGGCAGCGACACCCCGACCACCCGCTTCGCGCCGAGCGCGTCGACGGCCAGCGCCGCCACCACCGCCGAGTCGATGCCGCCGGAGAGGCCGAGCACGACGGAGGGGAACCCGTTCTTGTTGACGTAGTCGCGCAGGCCCAGCACCAGCGCCTGCCAGACCTCCGCCTCGTCGGCGACGGGCTCGATGATCCCGCCGGCCGCGACCTCGCCCAGGGGAGTCGGCGGGAGGATGTCGCTGACCTTGGCCCGGACGACCCGCATGTCGTCGGCGACCTCCTCGCCGCCGACCGGCTCCTTGGCCGGGGGCAGCTCCATGTCGTGCACCAGCAGGTGCTCGACGAACTGCGGGGCCCGGGCCAGCAGCGTGCCGTCCGCGTCGACGATCATCGAGTCACCGTCGTAGACCAGCTCGTCCTGGCCGCCGACCATGTTCACGTAAGCGATCGCGGCGCCCGCCTCGGCCGCCCGCCGGCGGACCAGCGGCAGCCGGATGTCGTCCTTGTTCAGCTCGTAGGGCGAGCCGTTGATGTTGAGCACGAGCCCGACGCCCGCGTGCCGGGCCACCGCGAACGGGCCGCCCGCCTGCCAGAGGTCCTCGCAGATGGTCAGCGCGACGTCGACCCCGCCGATCCGGACCACGGTCAGTGCATCACCGGAGACGAAGTAGCGGTCCTCGTCGAACACCCCGTAGTTGGGCAGGTGGTGCTTGAAGTAGGTGGCCACCACCGCCCCGCCGTGCAGCAGCGCGGCCGCGTTGCGGGCCCCCTTGCCCGGCTCGGCGTCGGCACTGACCTGGGGCGGGCCGTCCGCGTCCAGGTAGCCCACCAGAATCGGCAGGTCACCGAGGCCGTCGGCGGCCAGGTCGGCGGCGAGCCGGTGCAGCGCCTCCCGCGAGGCGGCCACGAACGACCGGCGGAACACCAGGTCCTCGACCGGGTAGCCGGTCAGCATCAGCTCGGGGAAGAGGGCCAGCTGGGCGCCGGCGTCGGCGGCCCTGCGGGCCCAGGCTCGGACCATGCCGGCGTTGCCGGCGATGTCGCCGACCGTCGGGTCGACCTGGCACAGAGCGAGTCGCAGGGTGGGCATGCCCTCATCTTGCCCCAGCGGAGGGGGCCGAATCCGACCGGACGCGGGAGACGCCGGGGGCGTAACGTCGGCGTAACGAGCCCGGTGGACACTGGGCGGTCAGGCCCGGCCGGCGGGACCGGCGCGGACGTACGTGTCACGAGGGGTGGAAGTGGACCGTCAGCAGGAGTTCGTCCTCCGTACGCTGGAAGAGCGGGACATCCGGTTCGTCCGGCTGTGGTTCACCGACGTGCTCGGCACGCTCAAGAGCGTGTCGGTGGCTCCCGCGGAGCTGGAGGCGGCCTTCGAGGAGGGCATCGGCTTCGACGGCTCGGCCATCGAGGGCTTCGCCCGGGTCTTCGAGTCGGACATGGTCGCCATGCCCGACCCGACCACCTTCCAGGTCTTCCCCTTCGAGGGCGGGGTCAGCGGCGAGAGCGCCCGGATGTTCTGCGACATCCTGCTCCCCGACGGCACCCCGTCCTGGGCCGACCCGCGGCACGTGCTGCGCCGGGCGCTCTCCCGGGCGGCCGAGAAGGGGTTCACCTTCTACACCCACCCCGAGATCGAGTTCTTCCTGCTGGAGAACGGGCCGCAGGACGGCTCGGTGCCGATCCCGGTGGACACCGGCGGCTACTTCGAGCACACCACCCACGCGGTGGCCCGCGACTTCCGCCGCCAGGCGGTGCTGGCGCTGGAGCGGATCGGCATCTCGGTGGAGTTCAGCCACCACGAGGTGGCTCCCGGCCAGCAGGAGATCGACCTGCGTTACGCCGACGCGCTCACCACCGCCGACAACATCATGACCTTCCGGCACGTGGTGAAGGAGGTCGCGCTCTCCACCGGCGTGCAGGCCAGCTTCATGCCGAAGCCCTTCACCGACCAGCCGGGCAACGGCATGCACACCCACCTGTCGCTGTTCGAGGGGGAGCGCAACGCGTTCCACGACGCCGGCGACCCCATGAAGCTCTCCAAGGTGGCCAAGTCGTTCATCGCCGGGCTGCTCACCCACGCCCGGGAGTACACGGCCGTCACCAACCAGTGGGTCAACTCCTACAAGCGCCTCTTCCCGCAGGCGCTGCCGGACCGGATCACCGAGAGCCCGGCGTACGTCTGCTGGGGTCACCTGAACCGGTCCGCGCTGGTCCGGGTCCCCGCCTACGGCAAGCCGAACTCGGCCCGGGTCGAGGTCCGCTCGCTGGACTCGGCGACCAACCCCTACCTGGCCTTCGCCGTCATGCTCGGCGCCGGGCTCAAGGGCATCGAGGAGGGCTACGAGCTGCCGCCCGGCGCCGAGGACGACGTCTGGTCGCTGAGCAGCGCCGAGCGCCGCGCCATGGGTTACGAGGCGCTGCCGGAGAACCTGGCCGAGGCGATCGACGTGATGGCCGGCTCCGAACTGGTCGCCGAGGTGCTCGGCGAGCACGTCTTCGACTTCTTCCTGCGCAACAAGCGCGCCGAGTGGGAGCAGTACCGCCGCGAGGTCACCCCCTACGAGCGGCAGCGCTACCTGTCGCTCTAGATCACTGTGGTGCGGTGCCGCTATCGTCTGCGGCACCGCACCGGCAGCCGCGCCGGGCGGGCGAGGCCGGGGAGGGCGTTCGGTGCTGGGAGACCTGCTCAACGGGGCGTGGCAGAGCATCGTGTTCGGGGTCGTCGGAGTGGCGCTGCTGGCCGCCGGCTTCCTGCTGGTCGACCTGCTCACCCCCGGGAAGCTGCGGGAGCTCATCTGGGTGCGCCGCAACGGCAACGCCGCGCTGCTGCTCGCCGCCAACCAGCTCGGCATCGCCGGCATCGTCTTCACGGCGATCCTCACCAGCTACAGCGACTTCGGCCGGGGGCTGGCCTCCACGGTGATCTTCGGCGTGGTCGGCCTGCTCGTGATGGCGCTGGCCTTCTTCGTGCTGGACCTGCTCACCCCCGGCAGGCTCGGTGAGATCATCTGCGCGGACGAGCCGCACCCGGCGGCCCGGGTCAGCGCCGCCACCCACTTCGGCGCCGCCCTGATCGTCTGCGCCTGCATCGCCTGAGGTGTCGTACCGGGGGCATAGCCTCCGGGCGTGAACCGCACCGACCGTCTCTACGCGCTGGTGGAGGAGCTGCGGGCGGTGTCGCCGCGGCCGCGCAGCGCCCGGTGGCTGGCCGGGCGCTTCGAGGTCAGCACCCGCACCATCGAGCGCGACATCACCGCGTTGCAGGGCGCCGGGGTGCCGATCTGGGCCGAGCCGGGCCGCACCGGTGGCTACGTGGTCGACCGCGCGCGCACCCTGCCCCCGGTCAACCTGACCCCCGGCGAGGCGGTGGCCATGGCCGTCGCGCTGCACCGGCTGGAGGGCACGCCGTTCGCGCCGGCCGCCACCGCGGCGCTGCGCAAGCTGGTCGCCGTCATGCCGCCGGCCGACACCGCCGAGGCGCACCGCCTCGCCGGCCGGGTGCACTTGATCGGCGGCGGCCCGGCCACGCCGGTTCCGGCCGCCGTCGCCGACGCGGTCGCCGCCCGCCGCGTGCTCCGCCTGCGCTACGCCGACCGTGGCGGCGCGACCTCGGCCCGCGACGTGGAGCCGCTGGCCTACCTGGGCAACCCGACGCACTGGTACCTGGTGGCCTGGTGCCGGCTGCGCGACGGGCTGCGCTGCTTCCGCACCGACCGGATCGTCTCGGTGCGCCCGCTGGCCGAGCCGGTGACCCGGGAGCTGCGCCCCGAGGAGCTGGACATCCCCGCCGGGCGGTCGCGTCCACTGAGCCTGGTCTGATTCCGGATCCCGGGGGAAACACCGACAGAACGGTGTCGCGGAGGTTGCCGAGGCTGACTTCTGACGACGCCGGCGACCGTCCGGCGCGAACCTCAGGAGGCAACATGTCCAGCACGCCCGTGACCTGGTTCGAGGTCGGCTCCGACCGTCCGGCGGAGGCCGAGCGCTTCTACGCCGACCTCTTCGGCTGGACCTTCGAGGAGCAGGGCGGCCCGGGGGCGTCGTACCGGCAGACGGCGGCCGGTGGGGAGCGCGGGATCGGCGGCGCGATCCGGGCCACCGACGGCACCGCGCCGAACTACGCGATCTTCTATGCCGAGGTCGCCGACGTGGCGGAGTCGTGCCGGCGGGCCGAGGCGGCCGGTGGCAAGGTGCTGGTGCCGGTGCGCACCGCGCCGAGCGGACTGGTCTGGGCCCACCTGCTCGACCCGTCGGGCAACCGCATCGGCGTCTTCACCCCGCCCGCCGGATGAGCGTTCGGGTGCGTGTGTCGTCGCCGTGACGACGACACACGCAACCGAAGCGCCGCGTGGGATGGGTGGCCCCGCCGGTGCCGGCCGGGAGGGAGGTGCGGCCGGTGCGGGGTCGGCGGGGCCACCCGGGTCAGTTGCCGGACCGGTCGCCGCCGCCGCGGTGGCCATGACCACCCGGGCCCGGGAAGACGCCGGCCTCGGCGGCCTTCAGCACCGCGTCGGCCTGCTCCTGGGTGAGCTTGCCGTCCTTGACGGCCTGGTCCAGCCGGTCCTTCAGAGCGGCCTGCCGGTCCTCGGTCGACGGCCGCTCGGGCCGGTCGGCGTGGCGCTGCTCGCGCAGCGTCTTCAATGCCGCGGTGACCTTGTCGGTCGAGACGCCCAGTTCCTTGGCGAGCGACTCGGCGAACTCGGCCTGCCGGTCGGCCCGCTGCTGCTGCCGGTCGGTGCCCTGATCGGTGCTCGTGCTGGCGCTCGGTGCCGGGCTCGGGCTCTTGTCGTCGGCGAGCGCCACCGTCGGGGCGGCGATCCCGACGCCGAGCACGCCGGCGGCGGCCAGGCCGGCCAGCAGGTGCTTCCTCGACATCTTGCGGATCATGCGGTTCTCCTTCTCGGTGGTGGTGCGATGACGTCACCGACAGTGACCGGCTCAGCTGGGCGCCGCCCGTGGCGAACCTGTCAGCGCGCTGGCAATCGCCCCGCCGAACCGGGACAAAGCAGTTGCGACGGGCCGCGACGGCCGGGAGGGTGGGCCGGTCACCGACGGAAGGCGAAGCCGCATGACGAACCCCTCCATCCGTGAGATCGAGCTGCCGGACCGGCGCTCCGGGCCGTACGGGATCACCGCCGGCCCGGACGGCGCGCTCTGGCTGACGCTGGCCGGGACGGGTGGCGTCGCCCGGGTCGGGCCGGACGGCGAGGTGCGCACCTACCACGCGGACCCGGCGGAGAGCCGGCCGCTGATCATCACCACCGGCCCGGACGGCGCGCTCTGGTACACCCGCTCCGGCGACGACCGGCTGGGCCGGATCACCGTCGACGGGGAGACCGGCTCCGTCGCGCTCCCGCCGGGGACCGGGCCCTGCGGCCTCGCCGTCGGCCCGGACGACGCCCTCTGGTACGCCGGCATGGGCGACGACACCGTCGGCCGGGTCACCGTCGACGGGGCGGTCACCACCTTCCCGCTGCCGGTCGCCAAGGGCTTCCCGTCGATGCTGGCCGCCGGGCCGGACGGCGCGCTCTGGCTCACCCTCAACCAGGCGAACGCCATCGCCCGGGTCGCCCCGGACGGCGAGGTGACCCTGCACGCCCTGCCGACGGAGGCGGCCGGGCCGGTCGGCATCACCCTCGGCGGCGACGGCGCGCTCTGGTTCGTCGAGATCGCCGCCGGCCAGCTCGCCCGGATCACGCCGGACGGCCGGATCGACGAGTTCCCGCTGCCGGACCGGGCGGCCCGCCCGCACGCCGTCGTCGCCGACCCGGCCGGCGGCTGCTGGTTCACCGAGTGGGGGGCCAACCGCATCGGCCACCTCGACGAGGCGGGCCGCATCACGGGCCACGCCCTACCCAACCCCGGGTCGGAACCCCACGGCCTGACGGTGACCCCCGACGGCACGGTCTGGGTGGCGCTGGAAACCGGCGCGGTCGCCCACCTGACCCCCTAGCGGGGGTCAGCGGACGGCGGGGGAGACCGTCAGGGTGCCGGTGGTGGCGTCCAGGACGGCGGGGGTGCCGACCGGGACGGTCAACTGGTCGGGGCCGTGGCCGATGGGAAGGCCGCCCAGGACGGGGACGCCGAGGTCGCCGAGGCGCTCGGTGAGCACGTCGGTGATCGTGGTGTCCCAGCCGTCGGCGCACTCGGTGAACTGGCCCACGGCCACCCCGGCGATTCCGTCCAGGGCGCCGCAACGGCGCAGGTGGGTCAGCATCCGGTCGACCTTGTACGGCGGCTCCTGCACCTCCTCGACCAGCAGCACCGCCCCGGTCAGGTCGGGCATGTCCGGGGTACCGATCGACGCGGTGATGAGGCACAGGTTGCCGCCGAGCAGCCGCCCCTCCACCCGGCCGGGCACCCGCACCGGGTAGGTCTCCTCCTCCCTCACCGCCTCGACGGTCACCGGCTCGGTGGTCATGAGCGCAGCGTGCAGCGACTCCGCCGAGCGGAGCGGGGTGCGCTCGTCCCGCCACGCCGCGCCGGGACCGTGCACGCCCGCCAGCCGGGCGCCCCGCCAGAGCGCGAACTGGAGCGCGGTGATGTCGGAGAAGCCGGCCACCACCTTCGGGTCCCGGCGGACCGCCGCCATGTCGATGAGGTCCACCACCCGCTGCGCGCCGTAGCCGCCCCGGGTGCAGATGACGCCCCGGATCTCCGGGTCGGCGAACGCGGTGTTCAGGTCGGCGGCCCGCAGCTCGTCGCCGCCGGCCAGGTAGCCCTGGCGGGCGTACGCGTGCGGCGCGGGCACGGGGCGCAGCCCCCAGCCGGTGAGCAGCTCGATGCCCCGGGCCACACGCTCCGGGCGGGTCGGGCCGGAGGGCGAGACCAGCATCACCCGGTCGCCGGGGCGCAGGACCGGTGGGCGCAGGCAGTCGTCGGTGGGCACGACGGGAGCCTAGTGCGGCCGAGCCGGACCGGCCGCCGCCGGGCGCACCGGATAGCCTCGACGTCGTGGCGACCGCGCTGGTGATCGAGAACGACCCGACCGACGACCTCCGCCGACTGGGGGAGTGGCTCACCGAGGGGGGCCTGGACCTGTGGGTCCTGCGCCCGCACGCGGGCGACGAGCTTCCCGCCGACCTCGACGGGTACGTCGCGCTCGTGGTGCTCGGCGGCGAGCAGCAGGCCTACCCGTCGGCCGACGGCAGCCCCGGCGCGCCCTGGTTTCCAGCCCTCGAAGGGCTGCTGCGCAAGGCCGTCCGGCAGCGGATCCCCACCCTCGGGGTCTGCCTCGGCGGCCAGCTGCTGGCCACCGCCCACGCCGGGCAGGTCGAGCGCAGCCCGTCCGGGCCCGAGGTCGGGCCCGCGATCGTCGGCAAGCGGGACGCCGCCGACACCGACCCGCTCTTCCGGTACGTGCCGCTGATGCCGGACGTGCTCCAGTGGCACACCGACGAGATCACCGAGCTGCCGCACGGGGCCACCCTGCTGGCCGCCTCGACCCGCTACCCGCACCAGGCGTTCCGCCTCGGCGACCGGGCCTGGGGGCTCCAGTTCCACATCGAGTGCGACACCGCGATGATCGCCGACTGGGCCCGCGACTCCGCGCTCCTGGCCGAGCTGGACTACGACCCGGAGCTGGTGGTGGCCGCCTGCGACCGGGTGATGGCCGACGTGGAGGAGGTCTGGCAGCCGTTCGCCATCCGGTTCGCCGCCCTCGCGCTGGGCGAGCTGGACGACGTGACCACCCGCCCCACCCTGCCGCTGCTCGGGCACTGAGATGACCCGTGCGGCCCGGGGGCGGCTCGCCCGCTACGGCTTCGCCGAGGGCGACGGCGGGGCGCGCGCCGCCGACCTGCTCGGTCCGGACGGGCTCGGGTTGTGGCGCGTCGAGGAGCAGGAACCCGCCGACGAGGCGGCAGGCGAGCTGCTCGCCGCGCTGTCCCGGGCCGCCGACCCCGACCTGGCGCTGCGCCAGCTGCACCGCGTCGTGGAGGCGGAACGGCGTACCGGGGAGAAGCCGGCCCTGCTGGACGCGCTCGCCGCCGATCCCGGGCTGCGCCGCCGCCTGGTCGCGGTCCTCGGCGCCTCGTCGGCGCTCGGCGACCATCTGGTGGCCAACCCCGACCAGTGGGCGGTGCTGGCCACCGAGCCGGACGGGCTCGCGCCCCGCGCCGACGGCCGGCTCGACCTGGCCGCCGCCGCCCGGCTGACCGCCGCCACCGGCCCCATCCCGGTGCTGCGGCAGGCGTACCGGTTGGCGCTGTTGCGGATCGCGGCGGCCGACCTGACGGGCGGGCGCGGTCTGGAGCAGACCATGGCGGCGCTCTCCGGGCTCGCCGACGCCACCCTGGCCGCCGCCTACGACATCGCCGTCGACGAGCTGCCCGAGGGCACGCCCCGGCCCCGCCTGGCCGTGGTCGCCATGGGCAAGTGCGGCGGCGACGAGCTCAACTACGTCTCCGACGTGGACGTCATCTTCGTCGCCGCCACCGATGACGACCTGGCTGCCGCCACCCAGGTGGCCACCCGGCTGATCCACGTCTGCGGGCTGGTCGCCTGGCCGGTCGACGCCGCGCTGCGCCCCGAGGGCAACCGGGGGCCGCTGGTCCGCACCATCGCCAGCCATCTGGCCTACTACCGCCGCTGGGCCCGCACCTGGGAGTTCCAGGCGCTGCTCAAGGCCCGGCCGGCGGCCGGCGACCTGACGCTGGCCCGGGAGTGGATCGACGCGCTCGCCCCGCTGGTCTGGACCGCCGCCGAGCGGCCCGAGGCGGTCGAGGACGTCCGCGCGATGCGCCGGAAGATCATCGACCACGTCCCGCCGAAGGAGCTGGAACGCGAGATCAAGCGTGGCCCGGGCGGGCTGCGCGACATCGAGTTCGCCGTCCAGTTGCTCCAGCTCGTGCACGGCCGGGGCGACGAGTCGCTGCGGGCCCCGGGCACCATCCCCGCGCTGCGCGCCCTGGTCGCCGGCGGTTACGTCGGCCGCGCCGACGGCGAGGCGCTGCTGCGCGGCTACCGCTTCCTGCGCGGCGTCGAGCACCGCCTCCAGCTCCAGGGCCTGCGCCGCACGCACACCGTGCCGACCGAGCCGGCCGCACTGCGCTGGCTGGCCGCCGCGCTCGGCTACGCGGCCACACCCGGCCGCAGCGCCGTCGAGGAGTTCCGCGCCGAGTGGGTCACCCACGCCACCGAGGTACGCCGGCTGCACGCCAAACTGCTCTACCGCCCGCTGCTGGAATCGGTGGCCCGGGTGCCGGCCGAGGGGCTGCGGCTCACCCCGGAGGCGGCCCGGCACCGGCTGGAGATCCTCGGCTTCGCCGACCCGGCCGGGGCGCTGCGGCACCTCCAGGCGCTCACCGGCGGGGTGAGCCGCACCGCCGCCATCCAGCGGACCCTGCTGCCGGTGCTGCTCAGCGAGTTCGCCGACGCGCCCGAACCGGACCGGGGGCTGCTCAACTACCGGCAGGTCTCCGACAAGCTCGGCAGCACCCCCTGGTATCTGCGGCTGCTGCGCGACTCCGGGCCGGTGGCCCGCCGGCTGGCCCGGGTGCTGTCCTCCTCCCGCTACGCCGCCGACCTGCTGGCGCGCGAGCCGGAGGCGCTGCGGCTGCTGGCCGAGGACACCGAGCTGACCCCGCGCCCGCGCGAGGTGCTCTTCGAGGGCTTCACGGCCGCGGCGGCCCGGCACGGCGACCCGGTCGAGGCAACCCGGGCCGTCCGCGCGCTGCGCCGCCGCGAGCTGGTCCGGCTCGCCTGCGCCGACGTGCTCAGCCGGGCCGGTGCGCTCGCGCCGCTCACCCCGCGGTCGCCGGACGGCGGCGGGCGGGTGCCCACCCTGGCGGACGTCAGCGCGGTCGGGGCCGCCCTCTCCGACGTCGCCGACGCCACCCTGGCGGCCGCGCTGCGTACCGCCCGGGCCGCCCAGCCGGGGCCACGCGGCATGCGCTTCGCGGTCATCGGCATGGGCCGGCTCGGCGGGCGCGAGTCGAACTTCCTCTCCGACGCCGACGTGCTGTTCGTCTACGACCCGCCGCCGGGCGGGGACGAGCGGGCCGCGGCGGACGCCGCGCACGCCGTCGCCGAGGAGCTGCGCCGGCTGCTGTCCGCGCCCGCCCCCGACCCGCCGCTCGGGGTCGACGCCGATCTGCGTCCCGAGGGCCGGCAGGGCCCCCTCGTGCGCAGCCTCGCCGCCTACGCCCAGTACTACGCCCGCTGGTCGAAGGTGTGGGAGGCGCAGGCGCTGCTGCGGGCCCGGTTCGTCTGCGGCGACGCCGACCTGGGGGCCGAGTTCGAGGCGATGATCGAGCCGGTGCGCCACCCGGCGGACGGCCTGACCCGCGAGCAGGTGGTGGAGATCCGCCGGATCAAGGCCCGGGTGGAGACCGAGCGGCTGCCCCGGGGCGCCGACCCGGCCACACACACCAAGCTGGGGCGGGGCGGCCTCGCCGACGTGGAGTGGGCGGTGCAGCTGCTCCAGCTCCGGCACGCCGGCCGGCTGCCCGAGCTGCGCGGCACGGGCACCCTCGCGGCGCTCGCCGCGGCCCGCGACGCCGGGCTGGTCGATCCCGAGGACGCGGCCGAGATGGCGGCCGGCTGGACCCTCGCCGCCCAGGTCCGCAACGCGCTGATGCTGGTCCGGGGCCGCGCCGGTGACCAGCTGCCCCGGCACGGTGTGGAACTGGCCGGCGTGGTGCGGCTGCTCGGCGGCGACGACGCGGGGGAGTTCCTCGACGAGTACCTGCGCACCGGGCGCCGCGCCCGCGCCGCCATGGAGCGGGTCCTCGACGCCCCGTCCTGAAGGTCGGCCCTCGGCCTGCACGGCCTCGGGAGTTGCCGGCGCCAGGCGGTGGCGTCGCGCTGAGCCGGTGAAGACATCAGCTCGACAGGCGCTCTCCGCCGCCCGCCCACCCCTCGCGCGAGCCTGGGAACTTGATGACGCAGGTGGATCACGCGCGCCCGGTCTGGTGTGGGGCGGTCATGAGTCATCCACGTCATCAAGTTCGTAGCGGCGCACACGGTCAGCCCGGGTCAGCTGCCGAGGGTGTAGGTGCCCGCGTGCGGGACCGTCACGGTCGTCCACTCGCCGTCGGGCGCGACGCTGGCGCCGCCGGAGACGGTCAACCAGCGGTCGTGGCGTACCCGCAGCGGCACCGGGCCGGGGCCGGGGGCGCGGAAGGTCACCGTGGCGGCGTCCTGGCGGATCAGCTCGCCCGGAGCGCCGACCAGCGGCGCCGGGTCGGCCACCGCGTACAGCCGCCAGTGCGGGTCCGACCAGACCTCGGAGAGGTACGGCAGGCCGGCCCGGACCAGGTCCGCCTCGGGCCGCCCCACCCAGGACAGCTCGACGTCGGGCACGGCGACGTACTGCACCGCGTTCTCCGTCAGCCAGGCGCGGTAGGTGTCGGCGGTCAGCGGGACCCCGGTGCCGGGCGCGCCGGGAACGGTGGTGAAGAAGAGCGGGTTGCGGGCGATGTCGGCCTGACGCAGCCAGCCCCGCGCCAGCGGCACCTCGCCGAGGTGGGCGGCCTCCCAGTAGTTGCGGGTCGGCGGCACCTCCACCCGCCCGGTCAGCGCACGCCGGTCCAGCTCGGCCCGCAGCGGTGCGAAGTACCCCGGGTCGGCCGTCGGGTCGTCCGCACTGGCCAGGTCGGCGACGACCACCGGCGGCTGCCACAGGCAGACCGCCGCCAGCAGCACGCCCAGCGCCACGGCGGCCGCCCGCCGCCGCACCGCCGACCGGTTCGGCAGGCGGTCGGTCAGGCGGCGGGGGAGCGTCGCGGTGGCGGCCAGGACGGGCAGCGCGAACATCACCACGAGGCGGGTCGCGTTCAGGCCGACCGGGGTGTGCAGCAGCGCGGCGGCCAGCACCCCGGCCGCCGACAGCAGCGCGCCCACCCGCACCGGCCGGTAGGCCACCAGCGCGGCCACCAGCAGGCTGGTCACCACGGCGTGCACGGTGTCGGCGCGGCTGATGTTCATCCAGCCGCCCTCGCCGAAGAGCAGCCCGGTCACGGCCAGGGGCGCGGCGGCGGGCACGGCGAGCAGGAGGCCGTCGGCGTACCGGCGGGTGAGCAGCAGCGCGGCCCCGGCCAGGCCGACGAAGAGCCCGGCCACCGGGCTGGCCGCCGAGGCGAGCAGGGCGGCCAGCACGGCCAGCACGGGACGCCACCACCGGGCGCGGCCGGCGGCCCCGGCGGGCAGCGCCAGCGCCAGCAGCGCGACCAGGCCGAAGGCCACCCCGAGGGCGTACGTGACCCGGCCGGAGACCAGGTTGCCGGCGATCGTGAGCACGCCGACGAGGCTGCCCAGCAGCGGCCGGGGCACCCGGGCGCGGACCAGCAGGGCGGCGAACGCGGCGGCCGAGGCGAGCAGGGTGAGCGCGCCGGTGAGGCGGACCCCGAGCAGGGCCATGAGCGGCGGCGAGACCAGGCTGTAGCCCCACGGGTGGACGCCGCCGTACCAGCGCAGGTCCACCAGGGCGGGACCGTGCGCGGCGAAGAAGCCGGTCCGGGCCACCTGGGCGGACAGGTCCGAGCCGGTGGCCGGCAGGGTGAGATACAGCACGGCGAGGACCAGCGCGGACGCGGCGGACACCGCCACCACCCGACCACCCCGCATGCCCACCTCCTGATCGCGACCCACCGTACTGGCAGCATGTCCGGCGTGCCTCACCACCTCTCGCGCTGGATCGGCCTGGCGGGCTCGGTGCTGCTCGCCGTGGCCGCCTACCTCGGCGGCGCGCTGCCGCACGGAGACCTGCGCCCCACCCCGGTCAGCATCTGGCAGGGCCCGAACGGGCCCCTGATCATCGGTCTCTGGCTGGTCGGCACCGCGCTGCTGGCCGGGGCCTGGTGGTCGCTGCGCGACGGGGCGCCGTCGACCCGCTGGGTGCTCGTCACGGTGGCGCTCTGGCTGCTGCCGATGCTGTTCACGCCGCCGCTGGGCAGCCGGGACGCGTACGCCTACGCCTGCCAGGGCGCGAGCTACTCGGCCGGGATCAACCCGTACGAGCAGGGCGTGTCGGCGCTGCCCTGCCCCTGGCTGGACACCATCTCCTACATCTGGCGGGACACCCCGGCGCCGTACGGGCCGTTGTTCGTGGTGCTCTCCGGGGCCGTGGTGTCGGCGGCCGGGTCGCTGGCCGGCAGCGTGGCGCTGTTCCGGCTGCTCGCGGTGGCCGGGGTGGCGCTGACCGCCTGGGCCCTGCCGGTGCTGGCCCGTCGCTGCGGGGTGCCGCCGCAGCGGGCGCTCTGGCTGGCGCTGGCCTGCCCGCTGGTGCCCGTGCACCTGGTCTCCGGAGCACACAATGACGCCCTCATGGTGGGCCTGCTCACCGCCGGGCTGGCCGTGGTGGCGGCCCGGCCGGGCCGGCCGCTGCCGTTGCTCGCCGGTGGGCTGCTGCTCGGCCTGGCCGCCGCCGTCAAGGTCACCGCGCTGGTCGTGGTGCCGTTCGCCGCGCTGGCCGCGATCGTCGGGCCGTACCGGTTCCGGGCGCTGGTCCGCGACGGCGCGTGGGTGGTCGGCGCGGCGGTGGCCACCGTGGTCGCCGTGACCCTCGCCGCGGGCCTCAACTTCGGCTTCATCAGCGGCCTCGAACAGGGCGGCCTGGTGGTGGCCTGGACGTCGCCGCCCACCGCGGTCGGGCAGACCGCCGGGTACGTCGCGGCGCTCTTCGGGGCGCACATCGACGCGCTGCCGGTCACCCGGGGGATCGCCGTGGTGGTGCTGGTGGCGGTGCTGGTCTGGCTCTGGTTCCGGGCGCTGCGCCGCGGGGAGCCGTTCTGGCACGCCGGCCTGGCGCTGGTCGCGACGGTCGCGCTCTCGCCGCTGTTCCACCCCTGGTACTGGACCTGGCCGCTCGTCGTGCTCGCCGCCACCGCCCGCCGGACCGGCTGGTTCGCGCTGGTGGCCCTGGTGTCGTCGTTCCTGGTCCTGGCCGACGGCACCGGCCTGCCCCGGTGGAGCAAGATGCCCGGCGCGCCCCTGATGACGCTGTTGGTGATCGTGGTGGTGGTCCGGTTGGTACGTTCGGCTCGGGCGGCCCGCCGGCCGGTCCCCGCCGCCCGAGGAGCCGACTGAGAGAGGTGCCGGTGAGCGAGCCCGGCGCGCTGCCCGACGGACCGGTCCGGCCGGTGGCCGCCGCGCTCGCCCGGTGCGCCGGACTCGCCGGCGCCGTGCTGCTGACCGTCGCGGGCTGGCTCGGCGGCGCGCTGCCCGGCACCCCCGCGGTGACCAGCCTCGGCGACGTCTGGCACGCCCCGCACGGGCCTGCGGTGCTGGGCTGCTGGCTGGCCGGCACGGTGCTGCTGGTCGGGGCCTGGTGGTCGCTGCGCTGGGGCGCGCCGTCGGGCCGGTGGGCGTACGTGACCGCCGGGCTCTGGCTGCTCCCGCTGCTGGCCGCGCCGCCGCTGGGCAGCCGGGACGTCTACTCGTACGCCTGCCAGGGCTGGTCCTGGACGCACGGCGCCGATCCCTACCGGGTCGGGGTGGTGACCGCCGGCTGCCCGTGGGCGGAGAGCGTGTCGCCGATCTGGCGGGACACCCCGGCCCCGTACGGGCCGTTCTTCGTGCTGCTCGCCGGCCTGGCCGTGCTGGTCGGGGGTGGCCTGGCCGGCGCGATCGTGCTGCTGCGGGTGGTGGCCCTGGCCGGGGTGCTGCTGGCCGCGCTCTGCCTTCCCGGGCTGGCCCGGGCCGTCGGAGTGCCGACCCGGCGGGCGGCCTGGCTCGCGCTGGCCTGCCCGCTCGTCGGGGTGCACCTGGTGGCCGGCGCGCACAACGACGCTGTGGGCCTCGGGCTGCTCCTGTTCGGCCTGCTGGTGCTGGTCCGTCGGCCCGGCCGGCCGCGGGCGCTGGTCGTCGCCGGGGTGCTGCTCGGGCTGGCCGTGGCGGTGAAGGCGGTCGCCGTGGTGGTTCTCCCGTTCGCGGCGCTGGCCGCCGTGCTGGGCCGCTACACGTGGCGAGCGCTGCTGCGCGACGGCGGCTGGCTGGCCGGGGGAGTGCTGGCCACGCTGGCGGCCACGAGCCTGGCCACCGGCCTGGGCCTGGGCTGGGTACGCGGCCTGGCGCACAGCGGCGACTCCGAGCAGTGGACCTCCCCGCCGACCGCGGTCGGCCTGGTTGTCGACTACGCGGGCGCCCTGCTCGGCCGGGACCCGGGGGCCGTACCCGTGGTCCGGGTGGTGGCGCTCGCCATGCTCGCCGTGCTGCTGGTCCTGCTCTGGTGGCGGTCGTGGACGGCGTTGCGCCGGCTGGGCGACGTCCGGCAGCGGGCGGCCCGGCTGGCCGCCGCCCGGCCGCGGGTGACCCTGGCCGGGGCCGGCCTGGCGCTGGCCCTCACCGTGCTGCTCGCCCCGGTCTTCCACCCCTGGTACGCGACCTGGCCTCTCGCGTTGCTCGCGGTGGTGACGGTCGCCGTGGCCCGCACGGTGTGGTTCGTGGCGCCGTGCGCGGTGGCCGCGCTGCTCACCCTGCCGGACGGCACCAACCTGGCCCGGTTCACCAAGGCGCCCGGGGCGATCCTGATGACCGCGCTGGTGCTGGCCGTCGTGGTGGCCGCGATCCGCCGCCGCCGCGCCCGCTGATTTCACGAAGTGGTTGACGCCGCCCCACGCGACCTCTATGTTTAACGCATCCGTTAATTAACGAGGTGGTTAAGCAGTGGCCGACGACCGACTCAGCGTCATCTTCGCGGCGCTGGCCGACCCGACCCGCCGGGGGATCCTCGCCCGGCTGGCGGAGGGGGACGCCACCGTCTCGGAACTCGCCGAGCCGTTCGCGATCAGCCTCCCGGCGATCTCCCGGCACCTGAAGGTGCTGGAGCACGCCGGCCTGATCACCCGCAGCCGGAGCGCGCAGTGGCGGTCCAGCAGCCTCAACCCGGAGCCGCTGCGCGAGGCGACGGCCTGGATGGAGCGCTACCGGCGGTTCTGGGATGCCAACTTCGACCGGCTCGACGCGCACCTCCGGCGGATCCAGGCGCAGACCGAACGGACAGATCGATGAGAGAGGACAGCAGCATGACCGACACGCAGGCGACCCAGGAACTCGTCATGACCCGGGTCTTCGACGCCCCGCGGGAGCTGGTCTGGCGCGCGTTCACCGACCCGGACCAGTTCGCCGAGTGGTTCGCCCCGGTCGGCTGGTCGGTGCCGCGGGACACCGTCGACATGGACGTCCGGATCGGCGGCCACCAGCGCTTCGTCATGGTCAATGACGAGGACCCGGCGATGACCTCGCCGGCCGACGGCACCTTCGCCGAGGTGGTGGAGCACGAGCTGCTGGTGGGCTACGAGGAGGCGCACGGCGTGCCGGGCGTGCCCGACGGCACCCGGTTCACGCTGCGGCTGGAGTTCCACGCCGAGCCGGGCGACCGGACCCGGCTGGTGCTGCGCCAGGGCCCGTTCGCGCCGGAGATGCGGTCCGGTGCCGAGCAGGGCTGGGGCAGCTCCTTCACCAAGCTGGACGCGCTGCTCGCCCGCTGAGGGTCGGCGCACGAAACCGGCCGGGCCGGCCCCGCTGTCGCGGAGCCGGCCCGCGGGCACCGGGTGTGAGTCGATTGCCGGTGCCGGTGCGCAGTTGACGCAGATTCCGGCCGTTATGCCCAGAATTAACCTTACGATGAGAACTCTTCGTGGAGGTGAAGGGCCATGCCGACGTATATCGCGCTGCTGAACTGGACCGATCAGGGGATCCGAGCCTACAAGGACACCCCGAAGCGCGCCGATGCCTTCGCCGCAGCGACCCAGAAGGTCGGGGCGAAGCTCGTGAACCTCCACTGGACCGTCGGTCCGTACGACCTCGTGGCCGTCGTCGAGGCGCCCGACGAGGAGACCGCCGCTGCGGCGCTCCTGCAACTGGGCGGGGCGGGCAACGTCCGTACCACGACCCTGCGGGCCTTCAGTCAAGACGAGATGACCGGCATCATCGCGAAAACTGCCGGCTGAGGCCTGCCACGCACGGCCAGGATGGCGGCCGCCCGGCAGACCGAGCACAACGGGCCATCGATCGCTCGCACGCGGCGGCGATCGACGGCCCGTCGGATGAAGCCAGGTGGTGACCAGGGGGCGCTCAGGGCGCATGATCCCTGGTCAGAGGGTTGTCAGCTCAGCAGTCGAAGTACATGGCGAACTCGTGCGGGGTCGGGCGCAGGCGCACCGGGTCGACCTCGTTGGCCCGCTTCCAGGACACCCAGGTGGAGATGAGGTCGGGGGTGAACACGCCGCCGTCGAGGAGGTAGTCGTGGTCGGCTTC
>NZ_JBEXLM010000021.1:0-129495 GCF_040609975.1 Micromonospora sp. NPDC004551
GGCCGTCGGTGAACAGGCTGTCGTCGACCGACTCGACCGGCAGGTTGAAGTGCTGCATCACGCCGGGCAGGTCACAGAAACGAACGTCGACGAACCTCACGTCCTCGTTCTTGAGGTAACGCAGCAGTTCCTCTCGACTGGCGAACACGCATCCCCCTGACACGTCGGCGGCTGAGCGCCCGGGAGTACCCGCTTTGCGCGGACCTACACGCGGCGAGTGCTCCCGGGCGGTGGTGACCGGTCAGGAACTGGTGAGGACGACGAGTTGCTGGGTGGCCCGGGTCATCGCGACGTAGCGGTCCACGGCGCCCTCAATGCCGTCGCCGAAGTCCTCCGGGTCGACGAGGACGACCAGGTCGAACTCGAGCCCCTTCGACAGCTCAGGGGTCAGCGACTGGACGCGGGAGGTCGCCTGGAACGTGGGGTCGCCGATGACGCAGGCGACCCCCTCGGCGTGCGCGGCCAGCCAGCCGTCGAGGATCGGGCCCAGGTCGGAGACGGACCCGCGTACGACGGGGACGCCGCCGCGGATGGAGGTCGGCACGTTGGCGTCCGGCAGCACGGCCCGGATGACCGGCTCGGCCTCCGCCATGACCTCTTTCGGCGTCCGGTAGTTGATGCTGAGCGTGGCCAGGTCGACCCGGTCGAGCCCGATCCTTTCGAGGCGTTCCCGCCACGACTCCGTGAACCCGTGCCGGGCCTGGGCGCGGTCCCCGACGATGGTGAAGCTCCGGGACGGGCACCGCAGCAACAGCATCTGCCACTCCGCGTCCGTCAGTTCCTGGGCCTCGTCCACGACGATGTGCGCGAACGGGCCGGCGAGCAGGTCCGGATCGGCGCTGGGCAGTGCGGCCGAGTCGACCAGGGCATCCTGGAGATCCAGTTGACGCAGGCTCGACAGCACCCCTTCACCGTCGTCATACGCGTGGGCCTCGATCAGCTCGTCCACGACCGTGGCCATGCGCGCCCGTTCGACGGCGAGGATGGCCTCCTGCCGGCGCTCCCGCCCGGACGCCTCCGGGTCGCCGAGCCGCTGCCGTGCCGCGTCCAGGAGCGGCAGGTCGGACACCGTCCAGGTCTGGGCGTCGGCACGCTGCAGCCTCCGGACCTCGTCCGGGCTGAGCCGGGGCGCGCACTTGCGCAGGTAGGCGGGGACCGACCAGAGGTCCCCCACGAGGTCGGTCGCCTTCAGCACCGGCCACGCGCGGTTGAAGGCGGTACGCAGGTCCCGGTTCCGCAGCAGCGCACCGCGGACCCGGTCCGCCGGTTCGTCGCCGTCGTGCTTGTCCGTCAGGATCGTGAGCAACTCCTCCCAGATCCGGTCGCGCGCCTCGTTGTGCGGGGTGCCGGGATCCGGCGCGTCGAACGCCTCGGCCCAGTCCGCCGCGCTCAGCCAGACGTCCGAGTCGTCGGTCGTGACCGTCATCCCCTCGGCCGGCGGCTCCTCGTAGAACCGGACGGCGGCCTCGACGGCCGTCACCAGGTCCGCGGACGACTTCAGGCGCGCCACGTCCGGGTCGGTCTCGACGGTCGCCGTGGCGCCCTCGGGGACGAGGTCGCGCAGGGTGCAGATCTGGACGTCCTCCTCGCCCAGGCTGGGCAGGACGTCGCCCACGTAGGCGAGGTAGGGCTGGTGCGGACCGACGAACAGCACCCCGCCGTGGCGGTGCTGGAGGCGGGGGTCGGCGTAGAGGAGGTACGCGGTGCGGTGCAGGGCGACCACGGTCTTCCCCGTGCCCGGACCGCCGTCCACGACGAGCGCGCCGCGGGAGCCCGCGCGGATGATGGCGTCCTGGTCGGCCTGGATGGTGCCGAGCACGTCCCGCATCCGGTTCGACCGGCTGCCGCCCAGGCTGGCGATGAAGGCGGACTGGTCGTCGAGCGCGGCGTGCCCTTCCCACCCGTCGGCGGTGAACACCTCGTCCCAGTAGTCGGTGATCCGGCCGCGGGTCCAGCGGTAGCGGCGGCGGCTCGCCAGACCCATCGGGTTGGCGTGGGTCGCGCCGAAGAACGGCTCGGCGGCGGGGGAGCGCCAGTCGAGCAGCAGCCGGCGGCCCTCGCCGTCGGTGAGGCCACGTCGTCCGATGTACACGGGGTCGCCGCCGTCCGCACCGACCATGCGTCCGAGGCACAGGTCCACGCCGTAGCGGCCCAGGGTGCGCAGCCGGGCGGTCAGCCGGCGGACCTCCATGTCCCGGTCCGACGCCTGCCGGCCCTTGCCGCCGGGTGCCCGGCGCGCGGCGCCGAGGCGGCCGGACAGGTCGGCGGACAACAGTTCCAGGCTCTCCGCCAGGGCCGCGAAGTGCTCCTCGTCGCGGGCGATCAGCGCCGGGTCAGCCTTGGCGGAGAGACGCTCGGGAAGGTCGAACACGCTGCTGGTCACAGGACTCAACGCACCATTTCCGATCTGGGGCCGCGGCGGGACCGCCGGGGTCACCGGCGCCGTTCCGTCTCCCCGTTTTCGCAGGTAGCTGGCTTAGGCCGGTGATTCTGCGGCACGACCGGGGTCTTGCCGCAAGCCCCCAGGTGCGATATACGTTGGAGGTGGAAGGGAGCAGATGCTCCCTTTTTTCGTGGGCACCGGAGGCCCCGGCCCGGCCGGTGCGGCCCGGGGCGACCGGCGCGGGGTCAGGGCAGGGCCTTCAGGAACGGGCCGTGCTGGAGCCGGAACTCCCAGCCGTAGTACCGGTCCCAGTTGATCGACCACGTCATCAGGCCGCGGAAGCCCGGGTTCGTGCCGCTGCGCGGCGTGTAGCCGCCACAGCTCTGGCCCTTGACCAGGCAGGTGACCGCCTGCTGCACGCCCGCCGGGGCGACGTAGCCGTTGCCGGCGCTGGTCGACGACGGCGCGCCGAAGGCGACCTGGTCCTCCCGCAGTGCCGGGAACACGGCGTCGGCGTTCCCGGCGACCGGGAAACCGGCGAGCAGCATGTCGGTCATCGCGATGTGGAAGTCCGCGCCGCCCATCGTGTGGTACTGGCTGTCCAGCCCGACGATCGGGCCGGAGTTGTAGTCCTGCACGTGCAGCACGGTGAGGATGTCGCGCAGGGCGTGGATCACGGGCAGGTACGACCCGGCGCGGGGATCCTGCCCGCCCCACGGGCCGGACCCGTAGAACTGGTAGCCGAGCTGCACGAAGAACGTCTCCGGGGCCATCGTGAGGACGAAGCCGGCGCCGTAGCGCTGCTTGAGGGTCCGGATCGCCGCGATCAGGTTGACGATCACGGGGGTCGTCGGGTTGCGGAAGTCGGTGTCGCCCGGGTTCAGGTAGAGGGAGTGGCCCTCGAAGTCGATGTCCAGCCCGTCGAGGTGGTACCGGTCGATGATCGCCGAGACCGAGCGGACGAAGGTGTCCCGGGCGGCGGTCGTGGTGAGCTGCACCTGCCCGTTCTGGCCGCCGATGGACAGCAGCACCTTCTTGCCCTGCTGCTGCTTGGCCCGGATGGCGGCGGTGAACTCCGCCTCGCTCTCGACGTTGGGGCACTCGGTGACCGGGCAGAGCTGGAAGCGGATGTCGCCGGAGGTGACCGAGGTGGGCTCGCCGAAGGCGAGGTTGACCACGTCCCAGTCCGCGGGCACGTCGGCCATCCGCACGTAGCCGGAGCCGTTGGCGAAGCTGGCGTGGAGATAGCCGATCAGGGCGTGCTTGGGCAGCCCACCGGCGGGCGGGTTCGTCGGCGGTGGGCTGGTCGGCGGTGGCGTGGTGGGCGGTGGCGTGGTGGGCGGTGCGGTGGTGGGCGGTGCGCTGGTCGTGGGCGGGGTGGTCGGGGTGCCGCCGCCGCACGGGGCGCCGTTGAGCGTGCAGTCGGTGGGCGAGCCGGACCCGGTGGCCAGGAAGCCGAACGACACCGAGGCGCCGGGGGCGATCGTGCCGTTCCAGGACCGGTTCGTGAAGGTGTGCCGCTGGCCGGCGCTGCTGACCGTGGCGTCCCAGTAGGAGCCGAGGGTGGTGCCGGCCGGCAGGGTGAAGGCGACCTGCCAGCCGGTGATGGTGCCGGCGCCGCCGTTGGTGATCGTGTATTTGCCCTCCCAACCGCTGCCCCAGTCGGAGGTCTTCACGAAGGTGGCGGTGGGGCCGGCGGCCAGCGCGGGGGCGGCGAACGCCACGGTCGCCGCGACGGCGGCGGCGAGCGCCGCCAGAGCGGCCAGGAAGGGGGTACGGGCGATGCGGTGCATCCGGTCCTCCCGGTACGGGGTGGGCCGTCGGACGTATCGACGGATGCACAATTATTAGGTTTGTTAACTGTAACTGTCCAGGGCTGCCTGTCGCCGTGGTCACGATCGGCGGTGGATCCCGTCGGGGCGTGGTTGGATGGCGGGATGGGTTTCACGGTGACGGACGTGCCCGAGCGGGAACGGTTCGAGGCGCGGGACGAGACGGGCACGACGGCCGGTCTGGTCACCTATCAGCTGACCGGCAACATCATCGCCTACACCCACACCGAGGTCGCCCCGGAGTTCGAGGGGCAGGGCGTGGGCTCGCTCCTCGCTCGCGCGGTCATGGACGACGCGCGGGCGAACGGGCGGACCGTGGTGCCGATCTGCCCGTTCCTGAGTAGCTGGCTGGAGAAGCATCCCGAGTACGACGGCATCGTGGCCCGCTCGACCCGCAAGGTCAAATAGCGGCCTCAGTCCGCCGAACGGGTCAGCACCGGCGCCTCGCCGTCGCGGCGACCCGTGGACGTCCCGCCGAGCGGCGAGGAGAGACCGGTGTCCAGGGCGCCGGCCCCGCGAACCGGAAAGCTGTCCGCCGTGCTGTCTCCCGGGGCCCGCCGGCGCCCGGCGCGGACCACCGCTGCCGCCGCCACCACTGCCGTCAGGGAGATCATCGCTGCCTGCAGCAGTGACTTCCGCCTGCTCCGTCGACGCCTCATGTCGTTGCCTCCCGGCTGTCGCGTCCCAATCTCGTTGTCATGATGAGCGCGTCACACGGGCCACCCGGGGCGTTTCGGAACTTCGCCCCCGCGCGGGTGAGGTCTGCCCACCCGGTGAGCGCTGATCGGGGCGGGTCACACCGGGTCGGCCCGGCCCCGGCGGAGTCGCGGCCGAACGGTGACGACCTTCCTGGCCTCCGGGCGGGTGCTGTCACCGTCCCCGCATCAGGCACCGGCCACGGCACGCAGCGGACGCCGGGCGGCAGTTCGCGGCGCCGTACACGGAAGGGGTTGACGGGCCGCCGACCAGCGGCCCGTCAACCCCTTGTGACGTGCTGCCTACTTGCCGCCGCCGGACCGGAACGCCACCCAGGCGTCGCTCATCCGGTCCGCCTGCCCGGCGGTGAACATGTCCATGCAGGAGTCCTGCGTGTAGTCCATGAAGTTGTGGATCGGGTCCAGCCCGGGTGCGGTGCAGGTGTCCGCGCCCACCGGGCAGTTGAACTGCGGCGCCGCCTCGCGCGGGGTGTCCGCCACGTAGTCGCCGGAGGCGGAGCACCCGTGCGCGAAGGTGTGCTCCAGCATCAGCCAGTGCCCGACCTCGTGCGTCAGCGTGTCACCGAGGGCGTACTTGCCCGCGGTCCCGCCCGGCATCGACTCGTCGAGCATCACGACGCCGTCGATGTAGTCCCGGCCGTTGTTGTAACCCTTCGGGAAGTACGCCCAGCCCAGGAGGCCGCCGCCGATGTTGGCCGCGTACACGTTCAGGGTGCGGGCGTCGCCGGTGTACAGCGCCTTCTTCATGTCGCGCTCGTTCTTGCCGGGCACGACCGTGTACCAGTCTCTGTTCACCGTCCACGTCGTGTCGACGAGCGAGAACCGGAACGGCGTGTCGGAGGCGTCCGCGGACGTGCGGCCGGCGTACGAGTCGTTGAGCACCTTCATCTGCGCCGCGATGAGGGTGTTCCACCGCGTGGTCTCGGCCGCGCTGAGGGCGTGGTCGGAGATCATGTGGAAGACCGTGGGCACGGTGACGCTGCCGTTGGGCAGGCGCGGCGAGTCCTTGATCACGCCGTAGGCGTTCGCCTCGTTCTTGGAGTACAGCTCGGGCTCCTGGGCGGTGGCGCCCTCGGCCACGCGTGCCGCGCTCTGCCCCTCGGCGCCCGGCGTACACGCCGCCACCGCGGGGGAGGCGGTCGCGAGTGCAGCCGTGCCCGCCGCCGCGGACGCGCCGCCGGACGCCAGGAACGTCGCCGCGGTGGCGGTCAGGACCGCCAGTTGGAAGGTGGATCTTCTGTGCATCCTTGCACCTTTCGCCGGTGGGGCCACCGACCGGAGGGGCGGGGTCTGCCCCCTCGGCCGGTCGGTGACGTCGTCGTCCCGGTATGAGAACACGTCATTGACCTGAGCAAAAGAACCCATCAGGCAGCGTTCGCACCCGGCGGGTCAGGACAGGTCGAGCTGCACCGTCGCGATCTCCCAGGCCCGCAGGGGAAGCCGGACCAGCCCGCCACCGTCGACCGTGAGCGGCTCGCCGGCCCGGCCGAGCAGGTCGGCCCGCCACGCCCCGCGGATCCTCGCGCCGCCGAGCACGGCGGTGGTGTCCACCGGCGTCTGCGCCACCAGGCGCACCTCGGTGCGGCCGGCCCGGTCCCGCACGCTGGTCAGCGCGACCCCGGGACCGTCGACGGACAGCCCGGCCACCGGCGCGGCCAGCGCCGTGGCCGGGTCGGCCGTGCCGGGGAAGGACAGCAGCTCGTGCCGGTACGCCTCGGCCGCCGCCAGCACCCCGGCCTCGTGCCAGGCGCCCCGGTACGGCAGCACCGCCAGCTCGACGGTGCGGGCGCCGCGGCACTGCGCCTCGGGCGTGGGCAGCTGCGGACCGGCGGGCTCGTCGCGCAGCGCGTGCCGGTTGCGCGACAGCATCCCGATCGACCGCAGCACGGTGACCGCCAACTCCCGGCCCGCGTCGGTCAGCTCGTACTCGGTGGGCTGGGTCAGCAGCACGGCGAGCGCGCCGTCCGGCCCGCCGGCGGCGACGAACCCGTTCGCCGGGAAGGTGGGCAGCGGCACCTCACCGCCACCGCCCTCGGCCGTCAGGCCGCGTGCCACCACGGCGAACTGGCCCTCGGCGTACGAGGTGTCGGCCGGTGACGGCAGCGGCAGGTGCAGCCGGACCCGGTGATCGTCGCAGCGGTTGTCGAACTCGACGCGCAGGCGGACGAACCCTTCACCGCGGCGCAGCTCGACCCGGGTGGTCACGGTGACCGGCTCCCGGTCCACGGCGCGGGAGCCGGCGTCGACGTCCGCGGCCACCGGCCAGCGGTACTCGCGCACCACGTCCAGGACGGCCACCAGCGGCCCGTCGTGGCGCACCACGGTCCGCACCGCCCGCGGCTTGTCGACCAGTTCGTCGGCGGCCGGCGGGGCGTAGTTGTAGCTGTCGCCCACGTCGCCGCCGTCGACGATCCGGCCCACGCCGTCCACGGTCACCCCGTCCGGAGTGGACAGGGTCAGGGTGCCGTCCTCGGCGACGTCGACCCGGAGCAGGCCGTTGTCGAGGCTGCGGCCGGCCACCGTCACCGGGTCGGACGCGGGCGTCGCGGTCGCCGGGAGCGGCGCCGGGCGGACCGCGGCCTGTCCCAGTGGGGGCACGTCGACCAGGGCGGCCACGGTGGCCCGGGGAGCGGCGAGGATGCGTACCCGCCACCGGTCCGGCTGCCCGGCGGCCGCGAGCGCCAGCCGCACGTCCTCGACGTCGAAGGCCGGATCGCCGTGCCGGGCCACCTCGAAGGTGAGGGTGGCCTCCTCCGGCGACACCGACCAGGCCGTGACCTCCTGGCCGTAGAGCTCCCGGCCGTGCACCCGGGTGAGCACGGCCGGCAGGTCGGCGGCCGGCACCACGTCGTCGGCGAGCAGCGTGCGGCTCCGATCGAGGACCTGGGTGGCCACGCTGCGGCCGGCGGCGTCGGTGAGCGCCACGCCGCCGTCGTCCGGCAGCGCCACGTCCAGGCGGACCAGGGCGGTCCGCGCTGCCGGGGTGGGGTTGAACAGCAGGTAGCCGTCCCGGGGCACGGCCGCCGAGAGCCGCGCGCCGACGAGGTCGCAGACCGCCCGGCCGAGCTGGTCGGCCTCGGCGAGCCGGGCGGCGACCTGCTCGGCGGTCTCGTCGCAGCCGCAGCCGGTCACCGAGTCGTGGCAGCTCGCGTCGATCAGCCGGGTCCAGGCCATGTCGAGGAACCGCTGCACGGACCCGTCGTGGGTGAGCGCGGCGAGCGGTTCGGCGTACCGCTCGACGCGCCGTTCGGCGCGGTTCATGGCCCGCTTGAGGTGGGCGCGGACGGAGATCACGCCGGGCAGGATGTTGGCCCGGGCGTGCGAGCGCAGCTCGCCGCGCACCACGGGCAGGCCGTCGATCGCGGCCGGCTGGGTGGCGAAGTACTCGGCGAGGGTGCCCAGCCGCAGCCGGGTGCCGGCGACGTCGGCGGTGGCCAGCAGGTCGGGGGCGTCCGGCGCCGGCGCGGCGTGGTCGGTGCCGTACATGGCCAGGACCGGGGTGTCGTCGCCGCTCGGGCGCCACGCGGCGAGCCGGTCGGCGAGGTCACCGGCCCGGCGGGTCACCTGGGCGGCGTCGTCCATGAGGCCGGCGGCGTTGCCGTAGCCGCCGGGGAGGTACTGCGTGCGGATCGTGGTGCCGTCCGGCGCCTGCCAGGCGAAGGCATGGGTGTGGACCCGCTCGGGCACGCCGCGGAACACGCAGGCGTGGGCCAGCCCGGCGCCGGCGAGGATCTGGGGCATCTGGGCGATGTGACCGAACATGTCGGGCAGGTAGCCGACCGGCATGGCGCCGCCCAGGTCAGCGCTGCGGGCCAGCCCGCGTTCCAGGTTGCGGACGATGTTCTCGCCGGAGCAGAGGAACTCGTCGAGCAGGATCTGCCAGGGGCCCACCGACAGCCGGCCGGCCCGGACCAGGTCGATCACCTGCTCCCGCCGCTCCGGGCGGACCTCCAGGTAGTCGTCGACCGCGGCGAGCTGCCCGTCCAGGGTGAACCGCTGCCGCGGGTCGCGCTCCATCCGGTCGAACACGTCGTCCAGCAGCGCCACCAGCCGCAGCCGGAACCGCTGGAACGGCTCGTACCACTCCCGGTCCCAGTGAGTGTGCGGCACCACGATGATCTCGGTCGGTCGCGTCATCAGCTCGCTGCCTCTCCGCCGATCGCCGCGCCGGTCAGCTCACCGTAGCGGCGTACCACCTGCTGGCTGGTCCGTATGTCGGCCGCGCCCTCGGCGATGCCGGTCAGCGGCGCGGCGCCCGCCGTGACCATCGCGTGGAACGCGACCAGTTCCTGCTCGAACGCCTCGGTCACCGACCGGTACGCGGCCCGGCGCTCGCCGCCGCCGTGCTCGTCCACCACGGTCAGCGTGGTCGGCGCGTTCAGCAGGTAGGGACTGGGGAACACCAGCTCCAGCGAACCGCGCGCGTGGTGCAGGGTGACCGTCTCCCGGTAGGCCGGGTAGTCGGGCAGGTTGAGCCACCGGATGCCGTAGCGGGCCCCGGCCGGCAACCGCCCGCTGATCTCCACCGACGGCTCGGCCGGGCCGTCGGGGGTGAGCGGCCAGGTGGCGACCTGCTCCACGGTGGCCGGTGCCCCGGTGAACAGCCGCAGCAGGGACAGGTCGTGCGAGATGCTGTTGATCAGGATCTGGTAGAGGGTGCGGGCGCCCGGGTCGGCGCCGACGGCCGCGTCGAGCAGCGCCCGGTCCTCAGCGGCGAACCGGGCCGCCTCCTCGGCCGGCAGGTCGCCGGCGGCCGGCGGCAGGTTGGCGAAGCGCAGCTGCCGGTCGCCGCCGGCGTGCAGCACGGTCACCTCCACGGCGTGCACCCGCTCCGGGCCGCCGAGTTCCGCCAGCAGCCGCGCGGCCTCGGCCACCGCCGGGTCGTACTGCTTCATGTAGCCGACCATCAGCGCCGGGCTGCCGGTGCCCAGTTCGGCCAGCCGGGCCGTCTCTGCGCACGTGTAGGCCAGCGGCTTCTCGCACAGCACGGGCAGGCCGGCGCGCAGGGCCAGCGCGGCCAGGTCTCCGTGCGAGCCGGAGGTGGCCAGCAGCACGGCGTCGCAGCCGCCCTCGGTCACCATCCGGGCCGCGTCGGCGTGGCGGCGGGCGGGCTCGACCCCGTACCGCTCGCCCAGCTCGGTCAGCCGGGACGGTGACAGGTCGGCCAGCGCGACGATCTCGAACAGGTCGCTCCGGCGTTGCAGCAGTGGCAGGTGTACGGTCCGGGCGATGATGCCCAGCCCGGCCACCGCGATCCGGATCCGCTTCCCCGGTTCGGTCATCGCAGCGCCTCCTCGAGCCACCGCCGGTTGTCGTGCTGGTCGGCGCGGATCCGGTCGAGGTCCCGGCCGTCCTCGGGGGCGTCCTGCTCGATGACCAGCCAGCCGCTGTAGCCGATGTCGTCGAGGGCGGCGAACACCCCGGCGAGGTCGACGTCCCCGCGGCCCAGCGCGCAGAAGCCGCCGGCCGCGACCATGTCCATCAGGCCCCCGCCGGCCGCCCGGACCCGGGCGTGGGCGGCGAGGTCGGCGTCCTTCAGGTGGACCTGCCCGATCCGGCCGGCCCAGCGGCGTACGGCGGCCACCGGATCGCCACCGGCCAGCGCCAGGTGCCCGGTGTCCAGGCAGACGGCGATGTCGGTGAGTTCGAGCAGCCGGTCGGCCTCCGCCTCGGTCTCCACGTCGGTGCCGAGGTGGTAGTGGAACACCGGCTCCAGGCCGCGCTCGCGGCACCGGTCGGCGGCCTGCTGCACGCGGGCGGCGAAGTCCGGCCAGGCCGCGGCGGGCAGCGCCGACGCCAGGTCGGTCGGGGTGCCCGGGCGGGCCATCCGCCCCGGGTTGCCGGGGCAGGCCAGCGTCGGCCGGGGCGCGAACCGGGCGTCGTCGACCGGCACGGCGGTGAACACGTCGAGCGCGGCGTCGAGCTGGACCAGGTCCTCGGCGAAGCCGGCCGGGTCGGCGAACCGCAGGTCGACCCAGCCGCCGGCCAGCCCGATGCCGGCCGTGGCCAGCCGGCGCGCGAGGGTCTCGCCGGTGCCGAGGTAGCCGATCGGGCCGGAGTCCACCCCGGTGTAGCCGTCGCGGGCCAGCGCCGCGAGCAGCTCGTCGGGGCCGACGGGTGCGCCGGTGGGCTGGTAGATGCCGTAGTTGACGGGGGCGCCGGCCACCCGTGTGCGTGCGGTCAGCTGCACAGTGCGATCACCTCCATGCGGTGGGACTCCAGGACGTGCAGCCCGTCGCCGGCCGGCAGCAGGCACCGGTCGCCGCGGACCAGCCGGTGCCGGCCGTCCGGGTAGGCCAGCAGCGCGCCGTCGGCGTCGAGCGCCAGCAGTTCGTCACCGAGGCGCAGCAGCAGCGGCCCGCCGGGGTCGGCGGAGATCGCGGTACGGCCACCGCGCAGCGCGTCCAGCACGGCGTCGCCGGGTGCGCCGTCGCGGTCGGCGAGCACCCAGGTGGTGGGGGAGCCGGGCGGCGCGTCGTCGCCGGGGCGGTGGAAGTCGCTGCCGCCGATCGCCACGACGTCCGGCCGCCAGGCCCGCGCCCAGGCGAGCGGGGCACCCCAGGTGCGGTCCCACCAGCCGGAGTGCCACACCTCGACCAGTGGCGTGCGGTCGGCGAGCGGCTGGCGCCAGGCGCAGTCGCCGCCGAGGGGGTGGTTGACCGACATGAGCCCGCCGTCGCGCCGGGCCGCGACGAGCCACTCGTCCGGCGGGCGGCGGAAGTCGACCCAGCCCACCGGGCCGAACACGTTGGCGTGCCCCCGGTCGGTGGTCACCTCCTGGCCGGGCAGCAGGGTGATGCCGTAGTGGTCGGAGGCGGCCGGCAGCCACGGGTGGTGGCTGACCGTGTTGTGGTCGGTGACGGCGAGGAAGTCCAGGCCCCGGCCGGCGGCGAGCGCGGCCAGCTCGTCGATGGTCTGCGCGCCGTCGCTGTGCACGGTGTGCGCGTGCAGGTCACCGGCGAGCCAGCGCCGGCCGTCGACGGCCGGCGGGTCGCGCCGGGGCGGGCGGTCGGGGCGGGGCGGGGCCGCCGGCGCGGGTGGCGCGGGTGGCGGTGTGGTGCTGGTGGTGGCGGTGACCTCGTACGCCAGCCCGTCGGGCGGGATGCGGTGCAACCGCAGCAGCACCTGCCACTCGCCGGGTTCCAGCTCCCCGGGCAGGTAGCCGGGGGTGGCCCAGCCGGCGGCCACGGTGTAGCCGTCGCGGGCGCCGCCCGACCAGCCACGGAAGCCGGCCGGGCCGACGCACCCGAGGTCGAGCACCCCGGCCTCGCGGGGATAGTCCAGCCGGACGGTGAGCGCGGCGGTGCCGGGCGCGACCGTGACGGGCAGGGCGCGCAGGATGTCGTCGGCCCGGTCCTGGAGGGTCCACCTGCCACGGTGCACGACCACGGTCAGCTCCGCACGGCGGCGTCGGCGCGGGGGGCCGGCACGCCGGCCGTGGCGGCGACCAGGTTCCCGTCCCGGTAGAGCAGCGACCGGCCGGGGCGGGGTACCGCCCAGCCGGTGTCACCCGGTTCGGGTTCCCCGCCCTCGGGCACGACGACCTGCACGCTGGCCCGGCCCCCGCCGGTGCCGTCGCCCGCCTCGGCGTCGTCGGCGGGCACGTCCAATGAGACCAGGGAGACGCTGCCCAGGTTCTCCACGACGACGACCTCGCCGGTCAGCGCACCGGGCACCGCCGTGGGGGAGTAGTCGAGGTATTCGGGGCGGATGCCGTAGACCAGCGGCTCGCCCTCGGTGACCTGGCCGGACGCGCCGTCGGGCAGCGGCAGCCGGGCCCCGGCCACGGCCAGCTCGTCGCCGTGCACCCGCGCGTCGATCAGGTTCATCGGCGTCGAGCCGATGAAGCCGGCGACGAAGGTGTTGGCGGGGCGCCGGAACACCTCGGTGGGGGTGCCGACCTGGCGGATCCGGCCGCCCTCCATCACCGCGATCCGGTCGGCCAGGGCGAGCGCCTCGGCCTGGTCGTGGGTGACGAAGACGGTCGTGACCCCCAGTTCCCGCTGGAGGCGCTTGAGGAAGGTCCGGGCCTCCAGCCGCAGCCGGGCGTCGAGGTTGGACAGCGGCTCGTCGAGCAGGAACACCTGCGGGTGGCAGGCCATCGCCCGGGCCAGGGCGACGCGCTGCTGCTGGCCGCCGGAGAGCTGCCCCGGGCGGCGCTCCAGCAGCCCGGACAGGCCGAGCTCGTCGGCGGTGTCGGCGGCCTTGCTGCCCCGGCTGCGCCGGTCGACCTTCTTGATCCGCAGGGGGTAGGCGATGTTGTCCCGCACGGTCATGTGCGGGAACAGCGCGTAGTCCTGAAAGACCATGGCCACGTCGCGCTTGCCCGGCGGCAGGTTCGTGACGTCGCGGTCGCCGATCCGGACGCTGCCGCCGGAGGCGACCTCCAGCCCGGCGATCGTGCGTAGCAGGGTGGTCTTGCCGCAGCCGGACGGGCCGAGCAGGGCGAAGAACTCGCCGTCGGCGATCTCCAGGTCGAGGGCGTCCAGGGCGCGTACCCCGCCGGGGTAGACCTTGGTCAGCTCCCGCATCGTGATGGCGGACATCAGCGCTTGATCCCTCCGTGGAAGCGGAACCCGTACCGGCTGCTGACGAAGACGAACATGAGCGCCACCGGCAGCGAGTAGAGCAGGGAGAAGGTGGAGAGCAGCCGCAGGTCGGCCTGCCCGCCCTCGGTGTAGAGCGTGTACATGATCACCGCGGCGGGGGCCTTGTCGGGCCCGCGCAGCAGCAGGAACGGCACCAGGAAGTTGCCCCAGACGTTGGCCACCGCCCACACCCCGACGGTGGCCAGGCCGGGACGGACCAGCGGCACCACGATGTGCCGCATGATCTGCAACGGGCTGGCGCCGAAGACCCGGGCGGACTCCTCGTAGGACGTCGGGGTGGAGTCCATGAAGTCCTTGAGGATGAAGATGGCCGCCGGCAGCAGCCCGCCGCTGAGGATCAGGATGACCCCGAGCCGGGAGTCGATGAGGTTGAGCCGGAAGGCCAGCTCGAACAGCGGCACCATGGTCGCCGTGCCGGTGACGATCGAGGACAGCAGCAGCAGCCCGTAGAGCAGCGCGTCGCGGCCGGGCACCCGGACCCGGCTGAGCGCGTACGCGGCGAGCGCCGCGAAGGTCACCACCAGCGCCGCGGTGCCGGCCGCCAGGTAGACCGAGTTGAGCAGCGAGCTCAGCGCGTACGGGTTGTCCAGCAGCGCGCGGAAGTTGTCCAGCGTGAACCGCGGCAGCGAGGCGGTGACCGTCGGGGTGTCGTCGAACGGGGCGGTGGCCAGCCACAGCAGCGGCAGCGCGAAGAAGGCCAGTACGGCGCAGAGGAACGTGTAGCGGCCGACCTGGGCGAGCACGTGGCGGACCGCGACGGTGGGCCGGGCCGCCTCGGTGGTGGGCGCGGGCGCCGTGTCGGTGGTCACGCCGACTCCTTCCGCCGGCCCAGCATGCGCAGGTAGACCAGCGCGATGACCAGGTTGATCAGCAGCATGATGAACGAGATGGCGGCGCCGAAGCCGAGTTCGCCGCCGGAGAGCGCCACCTTGTAGACGTAGACCGGCAGGATCTCCGAGCGTTGCTCGGGCCCGCCCGCCGTGATGAGGAACGGCGCGAAGTCGTTGAACGTCCAGAGGCTGATCAGCAGCAGGTTGGTCAGCACGTGCCCGCGGATGCGGGGGAAGACCACGTCCCGCAACTGCTGCCAGGTCGAGGCCCCGGCCAGCCGGGCGGTCTCCAGGTGCGAGCGGGGGACGTTCTCCAGCGCCGCGGCGTAGAGCATCATCGAGAACGCCGTGCCGCGCCAGGTGTTGAAAACGATGATCGAAAGCATCGGGTGGTCCAGCAGCCACGCCGTCCCGGGGATGCCGAGCAGCGCGTTGAGCGTGCCGGCGTCCCGGTCGAGCAGGGCGATCCACAGGAAGGCGACCACCGAGCTGGGCAGGATCCAGGAGAGCAGCACGAACCCCTCGACCACCCGGCGCAGCGGGCCACGCCGGTCCCGCAGCGCGAACGCGATGGCGAAGCCGAGCCCGGCCTGGCCGATCACCGCCGAGCCGAGGACGAACTGGAGGGTCAGCAGCAGGGAGGTGCGGAACCGCTCGTCACCGAGGGCCCGGGTGTAGTTGTCCAGGCCGACGACCTCGGGATGGGCGGCGGCCAGGCCGGTCAGCCGGTAGTTGGTCACGCCCAGGTAGATCGTCCAGGCGGCCGGCACCACGAGGAAGACCAGGATGAGCACCATGGCCGGGACGAGGAACCCGGTGGCCCGGGCCCGGCCGAGCCCGGCGGCGTCAGGGGCCGGGGAGGCGCCCGTGACCGGGCGCGCTCCCTCGACCATCTCGTCAGGAGGTGACGTTACCTGGACCACCGACGAACCCTTCGACCTTCTTCTGGTACTCGGCGGCCGCCTCGTCGGCGCTCTTGCCCGCCGTGGCGGCGGCGGTCGCCTCCTGGAGCGCCACCGACACCTGCGGGTACACCGCCAGCGGCGGCCGGTACGCGGTGAGCGGCAGCACCTTCTCGGTGATGAAGCTCAGCATCGGGTCGCCCGCCAGGACCTCCTTGTTGACGTCCTGCCGCGCGGTGATGCGTGCCTCGCCGGCCAGTTCGGCCTTGACCGCCTCGGCCGAGTGCATGAACGACAGCAGTTCCCAGGCCTGGGAGGGGAACTTGGAGTTGGGGTTGAGCACCCGGACGCCCCCACCGGACATGCTGACGAAGTCCTGGCCGCGGATGCCCGCGCCGGGCTGCTTGGCGGGGATCATCGCGTAGCCGACGGTGGTGTCCCGGTCGGCCATCTTGGCGATGCCGGACGTCGGGTTCACGACGCTGCGCCAGAAGTAGTCACCCTCGGCGAGGATGCCGATCTTGCCGGCGGCGAACTCGGCGAACGACTTGTCGCGCCCCTTGGCCTCCTGCTGGAGCTTCGGGTCGCCCAGGCCGCCGCCGTAGACCTTGCCGTAGAAGTCGAGCATGTCCTTGACCGGCTGGGTGGCGCCGGACCACTTGCCGTCCTTGTAGATCTCGCCGCCCGCGCCGACCAGCAGCGGCAGTGCGCCCTGCATGGACGTGGCCTCGCCCATGGCGGTGCCGGCGTTGATCTGGATCGGCGTCACCCCGGGCAGCGCCTTGAGCTTGGCGCCCGCGTCGAGGATCTCCTGCCAGCTCTTCGGCTGCCAGTCGGCGGGCAGGCCGGCCCGGGCGAAGAGCTTCTTGTTGTAGTAGAGGACCCGGCCGTCGGTGCCGAGCGGGATGCCGTAGCGCTTGTTCTCGAACGAGCCGAGACCCTGCACGGTCTCCGGGATCTGGGACCAGCCCTCCCAGGAGTCGACCTGGTCACCGGCGACCTCGGACAGCGGCTTCAGGTAGCCGGCCTGGACGAACTCGCCGACCCAGATGCCGTCCACGGCGATCACGTCGGCGCCACCCTTGGAGCGCAGGTCCAGGGCCAGCTTGGTCTTGTACTGCTCGTCGTCGACGCCGCTGGGCACGAACGTCACCTTGGCGGTGACGCCCTTGGCCTTCTGCGCCTCGACGAACTTGGGGATGACCCACTTCTCGATCCACTCCGCGCCCGCGGAGTTCTTGCCGCCGACGATCGAGTTGGCGGAGATGGTGAGGGTGATGTTCTTGGCGTCCTTACCGGCGGGCTCGTCCGAGCCGCCGCACCCCGTGGCGGCGAGGGCGACGGCGGTGAACGCGGCGAGCGCGCCGGCGGCGCGTCTCGGCTTGGCTGACATGGGCTGTTTCCCTTCGCAAGGAGGAACTTCGAAGAGACTCGCGGGTCGCCCGCCGGCCGCACGTCCGCCGCCGGCGGTGCTTGCGGCCACAATGTCATGACAGCCTGACGACGTAAATACCTGTCACTGAAATGAGCGCGAAACATCCACCGTCACCGCTCGGCGACGGTCACCTCGAGGGAGTAGCGGCTGGCCCGGTAGATGTGCGCGCCGTGCTCGACGTAGCGGCCCTGGTCGTCGTACGCGGTGCGGGTCATGGTGAGCAGCGGTGCGCCGCGCCGCTCGCCGAGCATCTGCGCCTCGTCGGCGGTGGCGGCCCGCGCCCCGATCCGCTGGTTGGCGCCCCGGATGCGGCGGCCCCCGGCACGCAGGATCGCGTAGAGACCGTCGGCCTGGAGGGCCGCCATCGTGAGCCGCGGCAGGTCGACCGGGAGCCAGTTCTCCATGAGGGCGAGGGGTTCCCCGTCGGAGAACCGCAGCCGGCGCAGGTGCTGCACCTCGTCCCCGGGTGGTACGCCGAGCGCCGCGGCGACCGCCGGAGGACACGCCACGGTGGCCAGTTCCAGCACGGAGGTGGACGGTCGCTGCCCGGCCCGGACCAGGTCGTCGTGCAGGCTGGTCAGCTCGACGGCCCGGCGCACCTCGCCCCGGACCACCTGGGTGCCCACGCCCCGCCGTCGGACGATCAGTCCCTTGTCGACCAGGTGCTGGATGGCCTGCCGCACGGTGGGCCGCGACAGCCCCAGCCGGTCGGCCAGCTGCAACTCGCTGTCCAGGCGGTCACCCGGGGCCAGCTCACCGCGCTGGATCGCCGCGGCGAACTGCTCGGCGACCTGGAAGTAGAGCGGGACCGGGCTGCTGCGGTCGACCGCGATCTCGGGGCCGGTCACGGAAACCTCCTCGCTGCGGCGGAGCGGGATCGGGCGTGCTGATGCGCGCCACTGTACCGGTGCGATCACGGAGCGCAGAGCACGGATGTCATGACAACACATTGACACAACTCGTAGAGCACTGTTACCAATCAGGGACGGAATCGAGCTGGCGGACACGCCGACGCCGGCCGGGACGGAGGGCGCCGCATGCTCGATGTGCTCACCATCGGCCGGGTCGGGGTGGACATCTATCCGTTGCAGATCGCCACGCCGCTGGCCGAGGTCGAGACGTTCGGCCGGTTCCTCGGCGGCAGCCCCACCAACGTGGCGGTGGCGGCCAGCCGGCAGGGCCTGCGTGCCGGCGTGATCACCCGCACCGGCGCCGACGCCTTCGCCGGCTACGTGCACCGGGCACTGTGCGAGTTCGGTGTGGACGACAGCCAGGTCCGCCCGGTCGAGGGGCTGCCCACCCCGATCACCTTCTGCGAGATCTTCCCGCCGGACCACTTCCCGCTGTGGTTCTACCGCACCCCCACCGCACCGGACCTCCAGATCCGCCCCGAGGAACTGGACCTCGACGCGATCACCTCGGCCCGGGTCTTCTGGCTCACCGGTACCGGCCTCTGCCAGCGGCCCAGCCGGGACGCGCACACCGCCGCGCTCGCCGCCCGGGCCGGCCGCCCGCACACGGTGCTGGACCTGGACTACCGGCCGATGTTCTGGCCCGACCCGGCCGCCGCGACCGCGGCCGTGGCCGAGGCATTGCGCGGGGTCACCGTCGCCGTCGGCAACCTCGACGAGGTGGAGATCGCGGTCGGCACCCGCGACCCGGACCGGGCCGCCGACCTGCTGCTCCAACGCGGGCCCCGGCTGGTCGTGGTCAAGCTCGGCCCGGCGGGCGTGCTGGCCCGCACGGCGGAGCAGAGCGTACGGGTGCCGCCGGTGCCGGTGGACGTCGTCAACGGGCTGGGCGCCGGCGACGCGTTCGGCGGGGCGCTCTGCCTGGGGCTGCTGCGCGGCTGGCCGCTGGAGCGGACCGTGCGCTTCGCCAACGCGGCCGGCGCGATCGTCGCCTCCCGCCTGGCCTGCTCCGCCGCCATGCCCGACTACGCCGAGACCGCGGCGCTGGCCGGGGACGCCGCGTCGCCTCCCGCGCCGTCGACCGCCGTCCTGACAGGAGAAGACCGGTGAGCACCGAGTACGACGCGCTGACCCGCACCCGCGCGCACCGGCCGCAGGCGATCGCCGAAGCCGCCGCCCGCCGTACCCGCCGGCCCTGGCCCGAGCCCGGCCGGCCGCTGTTCGTCATCGCCGCCGACCACCCCGCCCGCGGCGCCCTCGGGGTACGCGACCGGCCGATGGCCATGGCCGGGCGGGCCGACCTGCTCGACCGGCTGCGCGTGGCGCTGTCCCGGCCGGGCGTCGACGGCGTGCTCGGCACCCCCGACATCCTGGAGGACCTGCTGCTGCTCGGTGCGCTGGAGAACCGCCTGGCCATCGGTTCGATGAACCGCGGCGGCCTGTCCGGCGCGGCCTTCGAACTCGACGACCGGTTCACCGCCTACGACGCCGACAGCATCGCCGCCATGCGCTACGACGGCGGCAAGATGCTCTGCCGGATCGACCCGGGCGACCCGGCCACCGCCTCGACCCTCCAGGCCTGCGCCCAGGCGGTCACCGCCCTGGCCGCGCACCGCACCGTGGCCCTGGTCGAACCGCTCTGGGTCGCCCGCGACGGCGGACGGGTCAGCGCCGACCTGCGCCCGGAGGCGGTCATCAAGGGCGTCAGCGTCGGGCAGGCGCTGGGCGCGACCAGCGCGTACACCTGGTTGAAGCTGCCGGCGGTCGACGAGATGGAGCGGGTGATGGCGGCGACCACGCTGCCGGTCCTGCTCCTCGGCGGCGACCCGGTGGAGGCGCCCGACGTGGTGTACGGGCGGTGGGCGCGGGCGTTGGGGCTGCCCGGCGTGCGTGGCCTGGTGGTCGGCCGGGCGCTGCTCTATCCACCGGACGACGACGTGGCCGCCGCCGTGGACCTGGCCGGCTCCCTGCTGCCCACGGGGCAGGACGCATGAGGACCGCCGACGCGCACCTGTCCTGGGGCGGCACGGCCCGCGGGCCGTGGGCGCTGGAGGTCACCCCCGAGCGGGCCGGCTGGACCTGGGCCGGGCTGCGGGTGCTCACCCTGCCGGCCGACGGCGAGGTCAGCTTCGCCACCGGCGACGAGGAGATGCTGGTGCTGCCGCTTGCCGGTGCCGCCACCGTGCACTGCGACGGGCTGCGGCTCGCCCTGACCGGGCGGAGGTCGGTGTTCGCCGCGGTCACCGACTTCGCCTACCTGCCCCGCGACGCCGACGTGACGATCCGTGGCACGGGGCGCTTCGCGCTGCCGTCGACGCGGGCCACCCGCCGCCTCTCGCCCCGCTACGGTGCGGCCCGGGACGTGCCGGTGGAACTGCGCGGCGCCGGGGCGGCCAGCCGGCAGGTCAACAACTTCTGCGCGCCGGACACCTTCGACTGCGACCGGCTGGTCGCCGTGGAGGTGCTCACGCCCGGCGGCAACTGGTCGTCGTACCCGCCGCACAAGCACGAGGAGGACCGGGCGTACGACGACGGGCGGGTCGAGGCCGCGCTGGAGGAGATCTACTACTTCGAGGTGGCCGGCGGCGAGCCCGGCGCGGGTCCGGTGGGCTTCCAGCGGGTCTACGGCACCGCCGACCGGCCGATCGACGTGCTCGCCGAGGTGCACACCGGTGACGTGGTGCTCGTCCCGTACGGCTACCACGGGCCGTCGATGGCCGCCCCCGGCTACGACCTCTACTACCTGAACGTGCTGGCCGGACCCGGCGCGGCCCGGACGATGGCCTGTGTGGACGATCCCCGGCACGGCTGGATCCGGGGCAGCTGGGCCGGCCAGCCGGTGGACCCGCGGCTGCCGCTGACCCGGCCCGGAACGAAAGAGGCGTGATGCCCAGGTTGACGGTGGCGCAGGCGGTGGTGACGTTCCTGGCCCGGCAGTTCTCCGAACGCGACGGGCGGCGGCAGCGGCTCGTTCCGGCCTGCTTCGGCATCTTCGGCCACGGCAACGTGGCCGGGCTCGGCGAGGCCCTGGCCACGTCGGGCGCCGACCTGCCGTACCACCTGTGCCGCACCGAGCAGGGCATGGTGCACACGGCGGCGGCGTACGCCCGGATGACCGACCGGCTCAGCACCCTGGCCTGCACCACCTCCATCGGCCCCGGCGCCACGAACCTGGTCACCGGCGCCGCCGGCGCCACCATCAACCGGCTGCCGGTGCTGCTGCTGCCCGGCGACCTCTTCGCCACCCGGGCCGCCAACCCGGTGCTGCAGGAGCTGGAGGATTCCCGCTCCCACGACGTCAGCGTCACCGACGCACTGCGGCCGGTCTCCCGCTACTGGGACCGGATCAACCGCCCCGAACAGCTGCCGGCGGCGCTGCTGGCCGCCATGCGGGTGCTCACCGACCCGGCGGAGACCGGTGCGGTCACCCTGGCGCTGCCGCAGGACGTGCAGGTTGAGGCGTACGACTGGCCCGACGAGCTGTTCGCCGAGCGGGTCTGGCACGTGCCGCGCCCCCGCGCCGACGAGGCGGCGCTGGACCGGGCGGCCGGGATCGTGCGGGCGGCCCGCCGCCCGCTGCTGGTGGCCGGCGGTGGGGTGATCTACAGCGGGGCCACCGGGGCGCTGCGCCGGTTCGCCGAGGCGCACGGGGTGCCGGTGGCCGAGTCCCAGGCCGGCACCGGCGCGCTGCCGCACGACCACCCGCTCGCGCTCGGCGCGGTCGGCGTCACCGGCACCACCGCGGCCAACGGGATCGCGGCCGGCGCGGACGTGGTGATCGGGGTGGGCACCCGCTACAGCGACTTCACCACCGCCTCGGGCACCCTCTTCGGGGAGGGTGCGCGCTTCGTCAACCTCAACGTCACGCGCTTCGACGCGGCGAAACTGTCCGGCACGCAGGTCGTCGGCGACGCGCGCGAGAGCCTCCACGCCCTCGACGCGGCGTGCGCCGGCTGGGCGACCGAGCCGGCGTACCGGGAGTCGGTGACCCGGCTGCGTGAGCGGTGGACGGCCGTGGCGGACCGCGCCCGGCACGCCGAGCCGGACGCTCGGCCCACCCAGACCGCGGTGATCGGCGCGGTCAACGACGCCGCCGGCCCCCGCGGCGTGGTGGTGTGCGCCGCCGGGTCGATGCCCGGTGACCTGCACCGGCTGTGGCGCAGCCGCGATCCCAAGAGCTACCACGTCGAGTACGGCTACTCCTGCATGGGCTACGAGATCGCCGGCGGGATCGGGGTGAAGCTGGCCGCGCCGGAGCGCGAGGTGTTCGTGCTGGTCGGCGACGGGTCCTACCTGATGCTGCCGAGCGAGCTGGCCACCGCGGTCGCCGAGGGCGTCAAGCTGGTCGTGGTGCTGGTCGACAACGCGGGCTTCGCCTCGATCGGCCGGCTGTCGGAGAGCGTCGGCGCCCACCGGCTCGGCACCGCGTACGTCGACCGGGCCGGGGAACCGCTGCCGATCGACCTCGGCGCCAACGCGGCCAGCCTCGGCGCCGACCTGATCCGCGTGTCCACCATGGAGCAGTTGCGGGCGGCGCTGGCGACCGCGGCGGCGGCCACCCGCACGACTGTGGTGCACGTGCGGACCGATCGCTTCGAGGCGGGTCCGGACGCTGGCGCCTGGTGGGACGTGCCGGTCGCCGAGGTCTCCACCACGGACGAGGGGCGGGCCGCCCGGGCCGCGTACGAGGCGGGACGGAAGAACCGCCGCACCCACCTGCGTCCCGCCTGAACCGGCTCCCGAGGGTTGACGCGATTGCCACCATGACGACATGCCTCACGGCGCTGCGGGTGCACCACCACGATGCGCAGCGCCGACCGAAGGCATCCACCGCCCTGCCGGCGCCGCCGCCCGCCGCCGACCGGCTGACGAACCCGCCCACCGGAGCCGGCCAGGCACGCACGGCCCGCGATGCCCTGACCGCCGAGCAGCGGCGCGACATCCACGCGCTCACCCGGCAACACCAGCGTGGTGCAGTCACCGACGCCGAGTTCGCCGCTCAGCTGGCGAAGATCCACGAGACCGGCCAGAGCGTCCGGCGGCGGGATGCGTCCCCGAGGTAGTCCGATGTCTCCGCAGCGGGCCTGTCACGTTCGGCGCCTGACCGGACATGGAGGGACGTGAGCTCCGGGACCGAGCACGAGGACCACTTCCGACGTGTCTACGCAGCCGACTTCGAGCCGCTGCTGGCGTACGCCCTGCGCCGGGTCGCGCACCCCGAGGACGCGGCCGACGTCGTCGCCGAGACCTTCCTCGTGGCGTGGCGCCGAAGACGCGAGCTGCCGGCCGGCGACGATGCCCGGCTCTGGCTCTACGGCGTAGCCCGCCGCGTGCTCGCCAACCACCACCGCGGCGGCGTACGCCGGCAGCGGCTGGGGGAGCGGCTCCGCCAGCGGATCACCGCGGTGATCGGCGGCGACCCGGGCAGCGAGGTGCCCGAACGGCTCGCCGTCCGGGCCGCGCTGGCCCGGCTCGGGGAGCTGGACCGGGAGGTGCTGCTGCTCACCGTCTGGGAGGGACTGGCACCACGCGAGGCGGCCGAGGTCCTCGGGGTGAGCCCGGCCGCGGTCCGGACCCGCCTGTCGCGGGCCCGCGGCCGGCTGCGCGAACTCGTCGGTGACGACCTCGGCCCGCCCGGACATGTACTCGACGTCCTGACCGCACCCGCCCCGAAGGAGGGCAGATGACCGAGGAGCACCTCGACCGGATGGTCCGCGACGCCGACCCCTGCCGACCCGGTGTCATCGGAGACCTCGACGGGGCCAAGCAGGCTCTGCTGGAGGAGCTCATGTCCGAGCCGACGCTCGACCGCGTCGCCGAAACACCGCAGCCGCCTTACCGGGCGCGCCGCGGCCTGCTCCGCCGATTCGCCGGCCCGCTGACCGCGGCCGCCGCGCTCATCGGCGTGCTGGCCGTGTCCACCGTGCTCCGCGCGCATCCGGACGACCGCCCGGCCGCCCCGCCCGGCACCGCCGGTACGGGCCTGCCCGTCGCCTACTCGCCGGTGGCGTTGAAGGCCGCCGAGCAGAACCCGCGGCTGCTGATCGACGAGCCCGGCTGGCAGGTGACCACCGTCTACGGGTTCGCCGAGCAGCAGGGCACCATCGCGTTCCGCAACGGCGGACGGCAGATGGACATGAACTGGTACCCGGCGAAGGAGTACGACGGTTACCACGCCGACCGGCTCCACGTCAGCGCCCCTGAGGCGGTGAAGGTCGACGGCTGGCCGGGTGACCTGGTCCGCTACAACGCCGAGGACTTCGCGGTCATGCTCCGCCCCCGCGACGGTGTCTTCGTCGAACTCCGCGCCAGCGGGGCGGACCGGACCGAGTTCGACCGGATCCTCACCCACGTCGTCCGCGTCGACGTGCGTACCTGGCTGGCCGCGCTGCCGCCGGAGATCGTGACGCCGGCCCGGGTGGACGAGCAGGCCGCCAAGGTGCTCGCCGACATTCCGCTGCCGCCGAACTTCGACCGGGCCGCGCTGGCCGGCCTCGGCACCAACGACCCGTACCAGTTCGGCGCCCAGGTGACGTCCCGCGTCGGCTGCGCCTGGATCGCCGAATGGCTGCGCGCGAAGCGGGCCGGCGACGACGCCGCGCTCCGGCGGGCCGCCGACGCGCTGCGCAGCAGCCACCGGTGGCAGGTGCTGCACCGGATGAACGACGAGGGGGACTGGCCCGAGGTCTTCTGGGAAACCGCGGACAAGGTCGCCGCCGGCGACGTGCCGCGAGGCTACGACCAGGCGTTGGGCTGCGACTGACCGTCTCGCGTCCCGGCCGTGCCGGCGCTCCCGCGACGGGAGCGCCGGTACGGCTCGTAGCGCCGATGCCGATGGGCTCGTTGACCCGGCCTCGCGACGTTTCCTACGGTTCACCTCACGATGACGCCCGCCGCCGCCCGCAGTGAGGAGACCCCGCATGGCTGACTTCGTCGGCGCCGTGGACCAGGGCACGACCAGCACCCGGTTCATGATCTTCGACCACGGTGGCAACGAGGTCGGCCGCCACCAGCTCGAACACCAGCAGATCCTGCCGCGGGCGGGCTGGGTCGAGCACAATCCGCTGGAGATCTGGGAACGGACCCAGACGGTGATCCAGACCGCGATGAACGAGCGCGGCCTGACCGGCTCCGACCTGGCCGCGCTCGGCATCACCAACCAGCGCGAGACCACGGTGGTGTGGAACCGCCGGACCGGCCGGCCCTACCACAACGCGATCGTGTGGCAGGACACCCGCACCGACCGGATCGCCTCGGCCCTGGAACGGGAGGGCAAGGGCGACGTCATCCGGCGCAAGGCGGGACTGCCGCCGGCGACCTACTTCTCCGCCGGGAAGATCCAGTGGATCCTGGAGAACGTCGACGGGGTCCGCGAGGCCGCCGAGCGTGGTGAGGCCGTCTTCGGCAACACCGACACCTGGCTGCTCTGGAACCTGACCGGCGGCACCGAGGGCGGCGTGCACGTCACGGACCCGACCAACGCGAGCCGCACGATGCTCATGAACCTGGAGACGCTGGACTGGGACGACGAGCTGCTCTCGTTCTTCGGCGTCCCCCGTGCCATGCTCCCCGAGATCCGGCCGTCCTCCGATCCGCGCTCGTACGGCAGCACGGTGCCGCACGGACCGTTCACCGGTCCCGTGCGAATCACGGGTGACCTGGGCGATCAGCAGGCCGCCACGGTCGGGCAGGTCTGCTTCGCGCCGGGCGAGGCGAAGAACACCTACGGCACCGGAAACTTCATGCTCGTCAACACGGGCGCCGACATCGTGCGGTCGAAGGCCGGTCTGCTCACCACGGTCTGCTACCAGTTCGGCGACGCGGCACCGGTCTACGCGCTGGAGGGCTCGATCGCGGTCACCGGATCGGCGGTGCAGTGGCTGCGCGACCAGCTCAAGATCATCAGTAGCGCGGCGCAGAGCGAGATCCTGGCCCGCCAGGTCGAGGACAGCGGCGGGGTGTACTTCGTGCCGGCGTTCTCCGGCCTGTTCGCCCCGTACTGGCGTTCCGACGCCCGCGGCGCGATCGTCGGCCTGTCCCGCTTCAACACCGACGCGCACATCGCCCGGGCCACCCTGGAGGCGATCTGCTACCAGAGCCGGGACGTGGCCGAGGCCATGGAGCAGGACTGCGGGGTGCCCCTGGGGTGCCTGAAGGTCGACGGCGGCGTCACCGTCAACGACCTCTGCATGCAGCTCCAGGCGGACATCCTCGGCGTGCCGGTCAGCCGGCCGGTGGTCGCCGAGACGACCGCCCTGGGCGCGGCGTACGCGGCCGGGCTCGCCGTCGGGTTCTGGAAGAGCACCGACGAGCTGCGCGAGAACTGGAACGAGAGCCGGCGCTGGCAGCCGACCTGGTCGCCGGAGCAGCGCGAGACCGGCTACGCCCGGTGGAAGAGGGCGGTGGGGCGCACCCTCGACTGGGTCGACGTCGACTGAGGCGATGCCGGTCCCGCTCGGGATCCGGTCAGCCCAGCGCGATGCTGACGGTGGCGGTCGTGCCGTCGGCGCGACGGCGGAGGCTCAGTGAGTCGGCCAGCTGGTCCGCCAGCCAGAGCCCCCGGCCGCCGGCCATGTCTCCGGAGACCTGCCGGATCGGCGGCGCGTCGACACCCGCACCATGATCGACGACGTCGCACACCAGGAGGTCGCCCTCTCGACGGAGGTGCAGGTGACCCGAGCCGCCGCCGTGGCGTACCGCGTTGGTGACCAGCTCGTGGACGGCCAGCACGAAGTCCTCGGCCCGCTCGCCGGTCAGTCCGGCCGTCGCGACGCCCGCGGCGACGGCGTGCCGCAGGCCGGTGATGGTGGCGGCGGTGAAGTCCCGGGAGAGCAGCGACGGCACCTCGCCTCGCGTCTGCCCGGCCCTCGTGAAGTCGATCTCGGCCGGCGGCCCGAAACCGCCCATGAAAAGAGGCTACCTGAATTCCGAATATCGGCCGGCGGCACCCCGGTCGGCCTCGCCCCGTCCGGGCCGGCCGGCGGGCTCCGGCGGAATCCGCAGCACGACCAGGGCGATGTCGTCGTCGCTGCCGGCGGCGAAGCGGCCCAGCAACTCATCGCAGAGCTGCTCGGCGGTCGACCCGTGCCGGCCGGTGAGGGTGCCCACCAGATCCGCCAGCCCGTCGTCGATGACCGCGTCACGCCGGTCAATCAGGCCGTCGGTGTACAGGACCACGGCGCTGCCGGGCGTGAGGGTGACCTGGTGGTCGCTGCGCGCGAGGCCGGCCCGGACGCCCAGCAGCATCTCCGGCGGCGTGCGCAGCAGGGTCGCGGACCCGTCGGGGGTGATGAGAACCGGTGGCGGGTGCCCGGCGTTGGACCAGCGCAGCGTGGCGGCGCCGACCCGCGCCTGCTCCTCGTCCTGTTCCACGCGGGCCAGGACCGCGGTCGCCAGGGCGTCCACGCCCAGGCCCCGCATCGCCGCCTCCAGGCCCTCCAGCACACCGCCCGGCGGCTTCCGTGCCGCGTACGCGACCCCGCGGAGCAGGTTGCGGATCTGCGCCATGGTCGCGGCCGCCTGCTGGTCGTGGCCCGCCACGTCGCCGATCACCAGGATGAGCGAGCCGTCAGGCTCCCGGAACGAGTCGTACCAGTCGCCGCCGATCCGCGCCCGTTCGGTCGCCGGCTGGTAGCGGACCGCCACCTCCATCCGCGGCGGCTGGGCGGGCGGGGTCAGCAGGCTGCGTTGCAGTCGCTCCGACAGCTCCTGTTCCAGGGTCGCGACCCGGCGCTCGGCCTGGCGCGTCTGGGCCCGCTGCAGCGCCTGCGCCACCGTCGCCCCCACCAGCCGCACGAACCCGACATAGCCGTCGTCGAGGGGCAGGTGCTGGCTGAGCCGCGCCACCAGGACCGTCTCCGCGTACGGTGGCGGGCCCGGCAGCCGCACCCGCATCACCGGGACGTCCGCCGTCGTCTCCAGCACGAGATCCCCGTCCCGGAGGATCGTCGACGGCACGGCGGACGGCGGACGACCCGTGTCGGCGGTGGCGTCCGCGACGAGGATGTCGACGTCCGGCAGGTCCTCCGGGTCGGTGCGCAGCACCCGCACCGCCCGGTCGACGATCTCCGCCGGGTCGTCGAGGCCGCTGAGGGTGTCGCTGAGCCCGACCAGCATGATCAGCCGTCGCTCGGACAGCACCTGCGCGGTCGTCTCCGCCGCGATGTCGATGACGCCCTCGACCTCGCCCGCCGGGTTGCGCACCGCGGAATAGGAGAACGTGAAGAAGCACTCCTCGGGGTAGCCGCGCCGGTCCATCAGCAGCCGCATGTCCTGGGTCCAGGTCGCGCGCCGGGTCGCCCGCACCGAGCGGAGCATCGGCCCGATGACGTCCCAGATCTCCGCGAACACCCGGGCCGCCGGTGCGCCGAGCGCGGCTGGGTGCTTGTGCCCGATCATCTCGACGTAGGCCTGGTTGTAGACCATGACGAACTCCGGGCCCCAGAACAGCGTCACCGGGAACCGGGAGTGCAGGGTGAGGTCGACGGCGGCGCGCAGCGTCGGACTCCAGCCGGACACCGCGCCCAGTGGCGTCGACGCCCAGTCGACCCCCCGGTACGCCGAGCGCAGCGTCCCTGCCGCCTCGAACAGCTCATCCACCGCCCGACCATAGCCCCACCACCGCACCCGGCCGGGGCGCTGCCCCGACCCCGCTCCGGCCCGGACGGCCGGAGTCCGGGTGGCCGGGGGCGTCGGCCCTTCAATGTTCCTGCGCTAAGGCGGCGCCGATCGGCCGGTCGGTGACGCGCAGATCGGCCCGCTGACCTGCTACGGTGCCTCGCTCATCCAGGGCTGAGGCCGGGCCGCCGCGACGGCGCGCCGCGGACCCGAACAGCGTGGGCCGGTCCACAGGGGACCCGCCTACGCCCGCCTTAGGTGGCCGTTAAGAAGCGGTTCCGGCCGGATCATCCGTGGGTGGCGCTGGCAGACTGGGGCGATGCCCTCCGCCGACACGCCCGCTCCGCCCGTTCCCCGCCGTCGCACCCGGGCGCTCGTCGCGGTGGCCGTAGCGCTGGCCGTGGTGGCCGCGGTCGGCGCCTGGTCGCTGCGCGACCGGGTCTCCGGCGATGGTGGCCCGTCGGGCCCGGGTGGCGTGGCCGCGGTCGCCGGCCCGGCCGGCGGTGGCGCGGACTGCGCGGGCCGGCCGGCCCGGGCGACCCGCGAACTGCGCGGCATGTGGATCACGACGGTGAACAACATCGACTGGCCGAGCCGGCGCGGGTTGCCGGCCGAGGCGGCGCGAGCCGAGTTCCGCGGCTGGCTGGACCTGGCGGTGCGGCAGAACCACAACGCGGTCTTCGTGCACGTGCGACCGAGCGGGGACGCGCTCTGGCCGTCGGACCGCGCACCCTGGTCGGAGTGGCTGACCGGCCGCCGCGACGGCCGCGACCCGGGCTGGGACCCGATGGAGTTCATGGTCGCCGAGGCCCATGCCCGCAACCTGGAGTTCCACGCCTGGTTCAACCCGTACCGGGGCGGCCAGCCGGCCACCGTGGGCGGGCCGGGCCCCCGCCTCGACCAGCTCGCGCCGACCCACCCGCTGCGGCGGCACCGCGACTGGGTGGTGACCTATCCCAGCGCCGACCGGCCCGGCAGTCGCCTCTACTTCAATCCCGGCATCCCCGAGGCGCGCCGGTTCGTCGAGGACGCGATGCTGGAGGCGGTCCAGCGGTACGACGTCGACGGGGTGCACTTCGACGACTTCTTCTACCCCTATCCCGAGGCCGGACAGGACTTCCCGGACGACGCCGCGTACGCCCGCTACGGCCGGGGGTTCGCCGACAAGCACGCCTGGCGCCGGGACAACGTGAACACGCTGGTCCGTGAGATGAGCGAGCGGATCAAGGCCATGAAGCCGTGGGTGAAGTTCGGCATCAGCCCGTTCGGCATCTGGCGCAACAAGCGCACCGATCCGGCCGGTTCGCCCACCGCCGGCCTGCAGAGCTACGACGACATCTACGCCGACACCCGGCTCTGGGTACGCCGGCAGTGGCTGGACTACGTCGTGCCGCAGCTCTACTGGCACATCGGGTTCGGCAAGGCCGACTACGCCAAGCTGCTGCCCTGGTGGGCGGCCACCGTGCGGGGCACCCGTGTGCAGCTCTACATCGGCCAGGCCGACTACCGGGTCGGCGAGCGCGGGGCCTGGCGGGATCCGGCCGAGCTGGACCGCCAGCTCGCCCTGAACCGGCGGTACGGGGTGAGCGGGAGCGTGCACTTCAGTGCCCGGCAGGTGCGCGCCGACAAGCTCGGGGCGGTCAGCCGGTACCGCCGCGCGCACTACGCCGCCCCCGCGCTGCCGCCCACGATGGCCCAGCTCCCGGCTGCACCGCCGCCCGCACCCGCGATCACGGGCATCCGGCGGCAGGACACCGGCGGAGTGACGCTGAGCTGGCGCGGCGACGACGCCGTGGGCTTCGCCGTCTACCGGGTCGAGGGCGGCACGGCCCGGCTTGTCGGCACCACCCGCGGTGGTGACTGGGTGGACGCCGCCGCGCCGGCCGGGCAGCCGCTCACCTACTGCGTCTCCGGGCTGGACCGCAGCGGCAACGAGGGCCGCTTCAGTGCGCCCGCGTCCGTCACCGCCGGGTAGCGGGTCAGGCGACGGCCACGACGAAGGCGGCGACGTACGTGGCCGCGAAGACGGCCGGCACCCACTGCTCCAGATGGGTCAGCGGCCAGTACTTCGCCTTGTCCTTCCCCTCGCCCAGGGCCTTCCACTCCGCCCGCCAGTACGGCGAGGCGGGGAGCCGCTCCTCCAGCAGGCCGATCACGACGTACTTCGCCGAGTTGAGCTGGCGGTATGAGCGGACGATGAAGAACCAGGCGACGCACTGCACGACCAGGGCGAGCACGGGAAACACCAGCAGCCAGGGCGAGGCCACCGGCCGGTCCTTCCAGAACGTGCCGACGAGGGCGAACGCAGCGGTGTTCAAGGTGAGGAAGAAGGTGTTGGTCAGGCTGCGCCGCGCGCTGATGCGGTCCGCCATCTCCGCGTACAGCTTGTACTGCTCCAGGACCGCCTGCTGGTAGTCCTTGCCGCCGGCGTAACTCGCGGCGTCGACGGTCGGGCTCCACAACGTCGGACGAACCGTGTCGATCGACGTCGTGGCGGCGCCGAGGTATCTCGTGAAGATCGTCCTGACGTCCATCGGCACAGTGTGCCGAACGGCGGTACCGGTCGCCAGACCCGTGGCCGGAGCCGCCGACGACACCACGCTCACGTCAGCCGGGCGTGGCCCGGGCCCTGCGCGTCGAGCAGCACCTCCGGGACCAGCCCGAGCAGCATGGTCCCGAACTTCTCGTAGCCCAGCCACGTGCTGCCGATCCCGGGGCCGAACTCGTCCCGCACCGCCTTGGCGAGTTCGGTGAGCCGCATCGGGCCGTCGAACTCCCGCAGTGTCCGGCGGATGAACTCGGCGACCGCCTCGTACCGCTCGACGTCGGCGCTCGACGCTGCCTGCGGCGCGATGGCCGTCACGTCACCGGGCGTCAGCATGGCGGTGCGGGCCGGTGCGCCCGGCGGGAGTGGGGGCTCGGTGGACAGCGAGATGCGCCGTCTGGCGTAGTCGATCTCCGCCACCCGCACGGTGACCGTGTCGCCGACCCGCAGCACCCGGCCGGCGGCGATCTGACTCACATGGAGCAGCCCGTCCATGCCGGACGGCAGGTGCACGAAGGCGCCGAAGTTCGCGATGTTGGTCACCCGACCCGGCACGACCGCGCCCACCGGATGCTCCGACAGCAGCGCGTCAACGCGGAGGTCCAAGGTGATCCGGTGGGTCTCCGGATCCACCGCCAGGACCCGCACCTCCAGCGAATCTCCTGGCTCGAACGCCGGTGGTCCGTTGCGCCGCCACCCCTGCGGGAACACGGACTCGTGGACGAGGCCGGTGGCCGTCGGCCCTCCGAAGCCGACGCTCGTGGTGGGAACCTTCACGAAGATGCCGAAGTCGACCGCTTTCACGAAGCGGCCGACCAGCTCCAGTCCCGGCGCCAGGATCCCCGTCGAAATGGATGCCGGCCGGCACATGATGCGCTGGAGCCGACGGTCGAAGTTGCTGATCCGGACCTCGACGTCCTCGCCGACCAGCTGGCGGGTCCGCAGCCCCTCGTCCTCGACCCAGCCGAGCTCGAACCGCAGGTAGCCGCTGATCGGCCACGCCTCGTGGAACCGGACGATGACCCCCGTCGGCGACATCGCCCGGACGATCTGGGCGCTGAGCGGACGAGAGCCCCGCCAGGCCTCCTCCAGGAGATCGAGCATGCCGTCGACCTTGACCAGCTCCGGTGGCTGATCGCCCGGGTCGAACGCCTCCAGGTCGACCGTCGCGCCGGCGGCGTTGCGCAGCCGCACCGGCCCCGAGCCGACCGGGATCTCCACGGTGCCGTCCGCGATGTCGACGGTCACCGCACGGTCCCGCTGCGGGGCGCCCGACGGGCGCTGCTCGGCCTCGCCGGGCGGTGTGGCCTCCGTCCAGGTCACCGTGACCGGGCGCAGCGCGATCGCCGGTACGGGGAACGCGATCCGCTTCTGCCGGCCGATGGCGCCGAGCTGGATCGTGGTCCCGTTGCGGTAGAAGCCCACCAGGGCCGAGGGCACGAGCCGGAGGATCTCCTGCACCGGTCCGGACGGCATGCTCTCCATCGGCGGTGGTGGCAGGCGCCGCGTCTCGCGGTGCAGGGCCAGGCACACCTCGCTGAGCAGCCACGCGGAGGGGGTTTCCAGGGCGCCGTCCGGCAACCGGCACAGCGCACCGGCGGCCCAGTCGAGGATGCGCCGGCGGTCCTCACGGGCGATGGTGAGCAGGCAGTCGGTGAGCAGCCGGTCGCAGTCCTGCCTCGGGTCGGCCTGGCTGATGTAGGCCCAGACCAACTGTTCCTCGAGCAGCAGCAACGGGCTCATGCCCAGGTCGTCGCACCGAATGGCGGCGCGCAGGTCCGCCACGGGCGCTGCACCGGAAAGGACCTCCCGTCTGAGCGCCTCGCGCGCCGTCGCCCGGAACTCGGCGTTGAGTTCGACACCGTCCTTGGAGACCGCCTCGACGATGTCGCTCTCGCAGAGTTCGGCCTCGATGTGCAGGGTGCCCGGGCCCAGGAGGGCGCGGCGGGCCTGCCGGATCAGGGGGAACGGTGCGAGCGGTGGACCGCTCACCAGGATGCCGAGCGTCGTCGCCGGTGAGGGGTCCCATTCGAGCCCGCCGGACAGGGACTCGACCCAAGCCGCCGGCACGCCGCTCAGTCCCGGACGAGAAGCTGCGGGTACGGCCGGGCCGTGGGTGTCAGCGGCGTGGCGCCGATCAGCACCGTGCAGACCTGCTGGCCGCTGCTCATAAGGGACATGGCGAACCGGTGCAGATCCTCCGGATCGCCCTCCCGCGTCGCCACACCGATGCCGACGACCATCGTCATGTCGAACTTCGAGCGTGCCTCGTACGGCTTCCAGGTCCACACCGGCCCGGTCCCGCAGCCGCGTGCGGGCGATCCTCGGAAGGACATGAACTCCAGTCTCCCGTCGCTGAACAGCCGGCGGACGGCGCGTAACAGAAAGCGGACGTCGTCCCGGTACGGCCCGGACCGCAGTTGGAGATCGCAGAGCACGCAGATCCGCTCCGGTGGGGCGAGCCGCTGCACCGTCGGGACCTGGGCGAGCGGTTCCATCGTGGCGATCGCGGTGACGATCGCCTCCATGTCCGGATCCGTGCCCTGCCGCCACACCCGCACCAGGCTGTGCAGCGTCGAGGACAGGGTGCGGACCGTGAACGCCGAGTCGGTCCGCCGGCGCGCGACGGCGGAGCGGGGCACCGGCCGGTGCGCGGTCTGCGGAAGTTGGGCGAGGTTCTGGTCGTCGACGGGCGCCACCTGCGCGTCGAGCACGGCGGCGATCGTTCCGAGCGGTTTCGCGGGGGCGCTGCGGCCGGGACCGTTCGTGCGATGCGGCCCGGGTCGCGCGCCCTTCTGACCGGACGGGGCGGCCGGGCCCGGATCCGCCGCGAAGGAGTTCTCCGCCGTGCCGACCTCGTCGACCGACCAGCCGTCGGCGGCGGCCACGGTGTGGACGAGGTCGTCGACGTCGTCGCCGAGGAAGTCGGCCGGATCGGCGGCCGCCGGTGTCAGAGCGGCCGGCGGCACGGCCTCGTCGTCGATCCGGACGCCGACGAGCGCGAGGGCACCGTCGAGATCGGCCAGACGGTCCCGGTGGGCGATGATGAGCAGGGCGTCGCGCAGGGTCATGTGGACCACATACGATCACGGCGCCCGTACAGATCGTGCTTGTGCAACGTGATCCGCTTGATCGTTGCGAGGACCTTCTCGTCCAGCCGCCCCGCCTCGGTCAGGTGCCGGACGACCTTCACCAGATCCAGGAACTCGGCCGTGCTGACCGGACGATCGTCGGTGGAGGTGCCCGCGACCTGGTGCGCGAGGTCGCTGACCAGCGAGCGCAGGTCTGCCGACAGGTCGGGGAAGTAGCGGTCAGCGATCTCGACCAGCCGCTCCGGCCCGGGCGCGGGAAGCCGGAGGACGATACACCGCCGCAGGAAGGCCTCCGGAAGGTCCCGCTCGTTGTTGGTCGTGATGATCGTCAACGGGCTCCAGCCTGGCGCGTCGGGCGCGGGAAGGACCGTGACGTCGATGCCGGGAATGGACGTCTGCCGGCTGCCGAGGGGAACGAGCAGTCCGTTGCAGAAGGCGCTGTCCGCCTTGTCGATCTCGTCGATCAGCAGGACGGCGCCCGGTCGTACGGGCTTGTGGTCGACCAGCCCCGCGGGAGGGCGTGCCGGTTCGATGTCGTGCTCCGGCATGTCCTGCAGGCCGCGCGCGGCCGCCGACTCCGGGTTCAGGGCCCACCACAGTGGTCCCGGTTCCAGGTACGGGGCGATCGAGGCCGGGCCGGAGCCCTGGGCGAGCCGCTGCGCCTGCGCGTCGCCGAGCCGGCGCACGCTGTCCAGCCGGGAGGTGAGGTCGGCCGGCCGGGAGTCGTCCGTGGTGACGAACTCGTGGTAGACGACGCCGAGGTTGCGGGCGACGTAACTCGCCAGGCTGGACTTCCCGCAGCCGGGCGGGCCGCCCAGGAGGAGCGGACGACCGGTCAGCAGGGCCACCTTCAGGGCCGTCACGATCTCGTCGGTGACGAGGTAGACGTCACCGGACCGCGAGTCGCCGAGCCGAGCGGGGCCGGGGGTCGTGCTGTCGCTGAGGTTGTCCAGGATGTCGAGGGCCTCGGCCAGGTCGGCGTCGGTGTGGGACGTGGTGGGCTCAGTCGACATCGGCGTCCGCCAGTTCGGTGCTCAGGGCCCGGATACGTTGGATCAGGCGCCAGTTCTGCCGGTCGCTCTGGTCGTCTCCGGCCAGGTGGATGCGGCGTCCGCGAATGACGCCCGGCTCCGCGGCCGGCTGCGCGGACACCAGAGCGAAGACGATGCCGGGGAAACGTCGCATGAGTTCGAGGACGACCTCCTTGACGACCCGCGCCGGGATCTGGTCGCACCTGATGAGCGCGAATGCGACGGTGTTCTCCGCCCGGAGGTACCGCTCCACATCCTCCGGGCCGTCGTCAGGATGGAAGTGCATGGACGTCCGCAGCCGGTCGTCGTAGCGCGCGACGAGTTCGCCGGCCATGTCCTCGCCGGCCACCCCGCTGAGCTGTGCCATCTGGACGCTGTCCGGTGAGGCGCTGGCGCGGAGGACGGCGTGTTGGGCGGGTAGCAGCCGTCCGGCGATCAGATGCACGATTCGGCGTGGGGACGGCGCCTCGCTGACGCCCATCAGGGCCCGAGCGTCGTCGAGGTCGACCCAGAGCGGGACGAGCCGTCGTTTGGCCGACGTCAGACTCTCGCTCGGCAGGTACTCGGCGATGGTCCTGATCACCTGGTAGGCGACCGGCAGACTGCTGTTGAGCAGTGCCGCGGCGACCAGCGCGTGCTTCTCCCGGTGGCCCTGCAGCGTGTCGAGACGGATCCCCAGTGTCCGTGCCGCCTCTTCGAGAGCGTGTCCCGGCGCCGCCGAGATGAAGTGGGCGACGTCGTTCACCCAGCGGACCGCCCCGGCCGGAAGCGGAACCAGACCGACCTGGTCGCAGATCTCCGTCGCGGTCTGGTGGGCAGCCGCCTGGTTCATCTTGCGATTCGTGGGGGTCAGGACCGACAGGCCGGCGAGACCCCCGGCACTGCCGAGCGGGCTGTTGGCGAAGTCGAGGGCGGAGACGTTGCCCAGGAGCACCGGGATGATCGGAAGGTCCGGCTCGAGCATCTTGCGCCAGCCGAGCAGGCGCGCCTCCTCCTGCATGTACGCGGAGGTCAGCGCATCCTCGTCCACCAGCACGACCGCCACGGAGCAGCGGATGAGCGACAGGCAGACGGCCTGCTCGAACTGGTCGCCGGCCGCCACCTCCCGACGGTCGATCCACACGTCGAGTTGCCGGGCCGCGAATCTCTCCGGCAACTGGTCCAGGAGGTGTCCCAGGTAGCGCTTGCGATATCGGTGCCGGTTCAAGGTGTCGTCGGGCCTCAGCTCACTCTTACTCCGCTCCCGGCTCGTGTGGCTGACGAACACGCCGGACGAGAACCTGGTGCCCAGTAAGGATGCTGTGCCCACAGTGGAAGTATAGGAAGGTATCGGAAGAGACGAATCCGGCTATGGTTCACCAGTCCTGCCCGACCGCCCGATGGCCGCGGGCCGCCGAGCCGGGCGACGAGGGCCAGGTTCCCCTTCCTCCGGCGGCTGCGGCCGGGAGGTCCAGGTGACCAGCACCACCGAAATGATCATGAGAAGGAACCACGACGCGAGCTTCGCCGGTGAGACCGGGTGCCAGCCGCCCAGCTGGCTCGGGTAGAGCCAGGCGTTCGACCAGGTGGCGATGTTCTCGGCGAGCCAGATGAAGAAGGCGACCAGGAGGAAGGCCAGCAGCAGCGGCATCCGCCACCGGAACCGGAAGATGCGGAACTGCATGACGCAGCGCCCGAACACGAGCGCGACGGCGGCGATGAGCAGCCACCGCACGTCGACGAGGTAGTGGTTGGTGAAGAAGTTCGCGTAGACGGCGACGGCCAGCAGGGCCGTCACCCAGCGCCTCGGATAGCGGGTGAAGCGCAGGTCGAACAGCCGGTTCACCCGGACCAGGTAGGAGCCGACCGCGGCGTACATGAAGCCGCTGAACAGGGGCACGGCACCGATCCTGAGCAGGCCGTCGGGCGCATAGGACCAGGAGCCCACCTGGGTCTTGAACAATTCCATGGCCGTGCCGACGAGGTGGAACAGCACCACCACCCGCAGTTCGCGCAGGGTCTCCAGGCGTCCGGCCACCATCGCGATCTGGATGGCGACCGCCGCGAGCGTCAGGAAGTCGTTGCGGGCGAACGCCGCGTCCCTCGGATACCAGAGCTGCGCCGCGAAGATGACCGCCAGCATCGCCCCACCGAAGACGCAGGCCCACGCCTGCTTGAGCCCGAAGACCGCGAACTCGGTCAGCCAGCCCGCCGGCCCGTGCCGGGGGAGCCGGGCGAGGGCCGTGCGGAAGCGGGCGTCGATCGCGCGTTCGGCCGTGGTCAGGGCGGCCGATCCGGACGGGCTGTGCACCACCCCGACGCTAGCGCGCGCCCACCCGGGTCGCCCGGCCCGTGCCGCGCAGCCCGAGCAGCGCGACCACGGCGAGCACGATGACGGCGACGGCGTACTCCTCGGCGGTCCGGCGCAGGCCGCCGCCGTGGACCACGAGGAACCCGGCGACGACGGTGGGCAGGCCGAAGCCGACGTAGCAGACGATGTAGAGCAGGGAGAGCACGCTGGCGCGTTCGTGCGCCTCGACCAGCGGCGTCACGGTCTTGAGGCTGCCCTGGAAGCCGCCCCCGAAGCCCACGCCGCCGAACGCCAGGCCCACGAAGAAGCCGGCGACGGACTCCGCCCGGATCGACACCAGCGTGATGAGCATGCCGACGACGAGCGCGGCGATCCCGACGAGCATGACCCGCCGGGCGGAGGTGTCGCGCAGCACGAGGATGGCGGCGGACCCGAAGACGGCGAAGACGAAGATGCTCAGCCCTCCGGCGACGATCGAGGAGTTCATGAGGGCGCGGACGAGCGCCGGGCCGAGCGCGCCGAAGAACCCCGCGAGGGCCCAGACGGCGAAGGCGACCGGGGCGACGACCAGCAGCGGCCCGCGTACCGCGCGGGGAAGTTTGATCTCCGGTCGCAGGCTCCGCAGCGCCCCCGCCATGGGCGTGACCGTCTCCGGCAGGAGCAGGACCCCGACGCCCTGTACGACCAGGACCACGAGCAGGACGACGTACACCAGTCGGGTCGGCGCGGGCAGGAACTGGACGAGCAGCGCGGAGAGCAGCGCGCCGACCCCGGTGCCGATGCCCGGGGCGATCGAGTTGGCGAGCGTGCCGCGGGCCCGGTCGACGTCGAGCATGGCGGCGGCCGCCGCGCCCGTGGCGGTGCCGGCCGCCAGGCCCTGCACGATCCGGGCGGCCACCAGCGTGGGTACGCCGCCGGCGAGGACGAAGATGACCAGCGAGAGGATCTGGACCGCGATCGCGGCCAGCAGGACCGGGCGCCGCCCGACGTGGTCGGAGAGCTTGCCGACGGTGAGCAGGGAGGCCAGCACCGCGACGGCGTACACGGCGAACACCGCGGTGGTGGTGACCGGCGAGAAATGCCAGCGGGACTGGTAGATCGCGTACAGGGGGGTCGGCGCCGCCGACGCCGCCACGAAGGACACGATGATCGAGGCGAGCAGGAACAGGATGATCCTCGGCGCGGGTCGCGCCGATTCGGCGATGCTCATCAGCCGTGCTCCTCGGGTGAGCGGCGCGCGCGGGCTCAGGCGGACACGCCGACGGCTGCGGCGCCCACGACGGCCCGTTCCCCCTCCTGCTGGACGTAGCCGATCACCGACGACTGCGCGGGATCGAGATCCGGCGGCACGGCCAGGTCCACCCGGCCCTCCCCGGCGGCCACGCCGACCGAGGTGAAGGCCCGTACGACGTTGTCCTGCCGCAGCCGGCGGCCGGCGTTCTCGCCCCGGGGCACGTCGTTCTCCAGGCCGCGCTCCACGACCGCCACGTGCAGCATGCCCCGCGCGGGCGGCCGGTCGACCCGGTAGTCCACGGCCACGTGCCCGCCGCCCGCGTCACCGACCGACAGGGCGAGCGGCGTGGTGGCCGCCGACGACAGCGCGGAGGCGATGGCCTCGGCTGCCCGCCGCCGGTCGGAGCCGACGAACTCGGCGCTGCCGTTGACCACCATCTGCGGCGTGTAGAGGTGCCCGGTGCCGAAGGACCGCGCGTACGCCTCCTGCCGCGCCGTGTACGCCGCGGCGGCGTAGGGGTCGGGCCAGCCCAGGTGGTCCCAGTAGTCCACGTGGAAGCCCAGGGCGAAGACGGGCTCGCCCCGCCTGCGGGCGTCCCGCTCGATCTCGGTCAGCACCTCCTCGGCGGGCGGGCAGCTCTCGCAGCCCTGCGAGGTGAACATCTCGACGACGGCGAAGCCGCCGTCGCCCCCCTGCGGCGGCGACCCGGTGGGCGAGAGGTCCGTCATGACGTGGCTCCTGGCGTCCGTCGGTGCTGCTGGCGGCACTCCGATTCCCGTTGCCGCCCGGACCATGCACCGACGTACGCCCGGCGTCAGGTCGGCACCGTGCCCAGCGCGGCCAGGAAGTCGTCCACCAGGTCGGCGGTGTCCTCGATGCCGGTGGACACCCGGACCAGCCCCTCTCCGATCCCGGTGGCGGCCAGCCGGCCGGCGTCCACGATCCCCGCCCACATCGACCGGGGATGCACCACCAGCGTGCTGACGCTGCCGAGGCTGGCCGCGCGTTTCGCCAGCCCCAGCCCGGCCAGAAGGGCGGCGGCCCCCGCCCGGCCCGCCGCCAGGTCGACGCCGAGCACCCCGCCGAAACCGGTCATCTGCCGGCACGCCAGATCGTGCTGGGGATGCGACGGCAGCCCCGGGTAGCGGACCCGGGCGACCGCCGGGTGCCCCTCCAGGGCCCGGGCCAGGGCGAGGGCGTTGGCGTTGTGCCGCTGCACCCGCAGTGGCAGGGTCCGGATGCCGCGCAGCAGCAGCCAGGCGTCCACCGGGCCCAGCGTGCTGCCGGTGACGATCGCCGTCCGCCACACCCGCTCGACCAGCCCGGCGGCGCCGACGACGACGCCGGCCGACACGTCGGAGTGACCGCCGAGGAACTTGGTGCCGCTGTGCCAGACCAGGTCCGCCCCGGCGCCGATCGGCCGCTGGTTGACCGGCGTGGCGAAGGTGTTGTCGACCACGACCAGCGCGCCCGCCGCGTGGGCCGACGCGACCACGGCCGCCAGGTCGGTCAGCTCCAGCAGCGGGTTGCTCGGCGTCTCCACCAGCACCAGGCGGGTCTCCGGGCGCAGCGCCCGCTCGAACGCCCCGCTGTCGGCCTGGTCGACCTGGGTGCAGGACACCCCGAAGCGGGGCAGCAGGCCGGTGGCCAGCGAGGTGGTGCCGCCGTACGTGCTGCGCTGCACCACCACGTGGTCGCCGGCGGAGAGCAGGGCCAGGGCGATCGTGCTGATCGCGCCCATGCCGGAGGCGGTGACCAGGCCGGTCTCCGCCCCCTCCAGCTCGGCGACCACGGCGGCCACCTGGGCATGGTTGGGATTGCCGTAGCGGGTGTAGAAGGCGCTGCCCCGGGCCTCGGTGGCGATCTCGGTGAACCGCTCGTCGGACTCGGCGCTGAAGGTGGCGCTCTGCACGATCGGCGGCGCTACCGCCCCGCCGGGGACCAGGCCGTCGTCGCCGTGCACGGCGGCCGTGCTGAAACCGGTCACGAGCGCGCCACCCGGTCCACCAGCGCGCCATAGCTGCCCAGCGCCGTGAACTCGGGCAGCGTGAGGTCGCTGCCGTGCCGCTGCCGCAGCACGGTGACCAGCCGCAGGGCGCGCAGCGAGTCCCCGCCCGCGGCCAGGAAGTCGGTGGCCGGGTCGCGCGGCGCGGCACCGAGCACCTCCTGCCAGGCCCCCGCCACCCGGGCGGCCCACTCGTCGCGTTCGTCGCCGGCCGCCGGCCCGGCGGGGGCGACGGGCGGCAGGGGCGCGGCCGGGTCGGCGGCCAGCAGCCGCCGGAAGCCGTCGGCCAGGGCGTCCACCCGCTCCGCCGGGACGTGCCGGTGGTCGTACTGGACGGTGAGAGCCAGCCGCCCGGTTCCGGCGTCCAGTTCGGCGTCCACGGCGAGGCTGAACGCCACGTCGACGGTGACGCCGCGGCTGTCCACGATGCGGCTGCCGCCGTCGGCGGGGCCGTGCGGGAAGTGGGTCCAGTTGAAGAAGTGGTCGAAGAGGGGGCCGGCCCCGCCGGCGCGGACGATCTCGGCGAGCGGGAAGCGGTGGTGCCCCATCAGCTCCCGCTCGGCCCGCCACACCTCGGCGGCCAGCTCGGCCGGGGACCGGGTGCCCAGCGCCACGCGCACCGGCAGGGTGTTGAGGAACAACCCCAGGGTGGCGTCGCTGCCCTCGCCCTCCGGCCGGCCGCCGACGACCAGGCCGCTGACCACGTCGTCCCGGCCGGCCAGCTCGCCGATGAGCCGCAGGTGGGCGGCGAGCAGCCAGGACTTCACCGGGACACCGGCGGCCCGCGCCGCGTCGCCGACGAGCTCGGTGGTGCCCGCCTTCAGCGGCACCCGCTGGGTGGTGGTGGTCCGCGGCTGCGCCCCGCCGAGCAGCAGCGGCCGGGCCGCGCCCGCCCCGTCCAGCCAGAACCGGCGGGTGGCCGGGTCGGCCAGGGCACGCCGTTCGGCCGCCACGTACTCGCGGAACGGCAGGCCCGTCCCGGCCGGGCGGGCCTCGCCGGCTCGTTCGCCGTCGTACGCGGCGAGCAGGTCGGTGAGGAACCGGTGCAGGCTCCAGCCGTCGAGGATGCCGTGGTACTCGGCCACGAGCAGCGTGAACGCGTCGGCGTCCTCCCGCAGGGCGTGCAGCCGCAGCAGCGGCGGGCGGTCCCAGTCGAAGGGGCGTACCCGCTCCTCGGCGACGAGGTCGTCGATCCGCGCGCGGCGGGCCTGCGGGTCGGCGCCGGACAGGTCGGTCACCGGCACCTCGACCGGCACCTCCGCGTGCACGAGCTGCAACGGCTCGGAGTACGTGCCCAGCGCGAAGCCGGTGCGCAGCACCGGATGGGCGGCCACCAGCCCGGCCAGCGCGCGGCGCAGCGCCGCCGCGTCCAGCGGCGCGGCGATCCGGTGCGCGGTGACGTTGTGGTACATGGCCGGGTCGCCGGTCAGCTCGCCGTGGTAGACCATGCCCTGCTGGAGCGCGGTCATCGGGTACGCGTCGGCGAGCCCGTCGGGCAGCCGCTCCCGGTCGGCGGCCGACACCAGGGCGAACCGCCCGGTCTCCGCCGCGCCGGGCCCGGTCTCGACACCGTCGACGGTGAGCTTCCCGTGCTCGACCAGCTCCCGGATCGTCTGGTGGGTGAAGATGTCGTTGAGCTGGAAGGACAGTCCCCGCTTCTGCGCCGCCACCTGCATCTGGATGCTGCGGATCGAGTCGCCGCCCAGGGCGAAGAAGCTGTCCGTCACCCCGAAGTCCGCCACGCCGAGCACTTCGCGCCACGCCTCGACCAGGATCTCCTCGGCCCGGTTGGCGGGGGAGACACCCGCACCGGCGCCGGGCCGGCCCAGGCGCGGCGCGGGCAGCGCGGCCCGGTCGAGCTTGCCGTTGCGGGTCAGCGGCAGCTCGTCGAGCAGCACCACCGCGGCCGGGAGCAGGTGGGCGGGGAGCCGGTCGGCCAGCCAGCCGGACAGCCGCTCGGGCAGCGGGCCGGCCGCCGGTGCGGCCGCGGTGACCACGGCCGGACGCGGGTCGGCCGCGTACCCGGGGCGCACGGCGTGCAGCGTGTGCCGGTCGGTGCCGGCCAGCAGGTCGTCCTGCCGGGTGACCACGGTGAAGCCGCGCGCCTCGAAGAGGGCGGTCAGCTCGGCGAGCCGGCCCGCGGTGTCGGCGCCGGGCGCGTCGTGCACCTCCATGGCGACCTGCGCGATCAGCGGCCAGTGCCGGTCCTCCAGCCCGGCCAGCACGTCCGCCTCGGCCCGCTGCACGTCGATCTTCAGCAGGTCGACCCGCTCCGGGGCGAGCTCGTCCAGGACCGCCGAGAGCGGCCGCACCGGCACGGTGAGCCGCTGGCCCGCGAAGCGCTCGGCGAGCAGCTCGTCGACCCGCCCGAGCAGGACGTCCCGCTCGTCCGCGCCCGCGTCCCGCTCGTTGGTCAGGAACCGCTTGATCACCGCGACCTCGGCGTCCGGGTCGGCGTACGCGGCGTGGCCGGACATCATCGAGTAGCCGGGGTAGTAGGTGAAGGACACCTCCCCGGCGGCCCGGGACAGCCCGAACCCGTGCACGGTGGCCGGCACGCCGAACTCGGCGACGTTGCGGCGCAGCACGTCGACCACGGACGGCACCGGCTCGAACGCGTGGATCGTCGCGTCCGGACAGACCGCGTGGACGAAGAGCGAGAACATGCCGATGTTCGCGCCCACGTCGAGCACGGTGGCCCCCGGCCGCAGCACGATGCCGTCGCGCAGGTAGACCTGCTGGACGAAGATCTCGTCGTACAGGTAGCGGGTCTCGTGCGGGTTGACCCCCGCGATCCGGTCGACGTCGACGGTCGTGGCCGGCCGCTCGCCGGGCCGGACGTAGGCGACGAGCCGGTCGCCGTACCCGTCGTCGTCGCGGGCGAGCACGGCGGCGTCGGCGACCTCGGGGTGCCCGCGCAGGACGGCGGCCACCTCGCCCGGCTCCACCCGGAACCCGTGGATCTTCACCTGGTCGTCGAGTCGGCCCAGGTAGCGCAGCCGCCGGTCGGTGTCGAAGCGGACCCGGTCGCCGGTCCGGTAGACCCGCGCGGTGCCACCGGACGGCAGGGCCACCTCGACGAAGCGCCGTGCCGTGGTCTCCGGGTCGCCCAGGTAGCCGTCGGCGAGCTGCGGGCCGCTGACGCACAGTTCCCCGGCCACGCCCGGCGGCACCGGCCGCAGCCGCTCGTCGAGCACCCAGACCCCGACGCCGGGCAGCGGCCGGCCGATGGTCGGGGCGTCCCCGGCGCGGATCTCCGCGGCGCTGGTGTCCACCGTGCACTCGGTGGGTCCGTACAGGTTGACGGCGCGCACGCCGGGCAGCGCGGCCACCGTCTCCCACAGGTCCGGCGCGACGGCCTCGCCGCCGAGCAGCAGCAGGCCGGGCAGCCGGGTGTCCCCGGCGCCCGCGAGCAGGATGCGCAGCTGGGCGGGGGTCAGGTCGAGCACGTCGACGCCGTTGTCGGCCAGCGCGGCGGCGAGGGCCGCCCCGTCCCGGCGGACCTCCTCGGGCACCAGGTAGAGGCCCCGCCCCTGGCCGAGCTGCACGAGCTGCTTGATCGAGGCGTCGAAGGTGAGCGGCGCGTTCACGGCCACCCGCAGGCCGGGGCGGCTGCCCGCGTACACGGTCTGTTCCAGCGCGCCGGCCAGGTGCGCGGCGGCGCCGTGCGACACCCGCACCGGGCGGGGCGTGCCGGTGGAGCCGGAGGTGAAGATGACGTAGGCGGGGTCGGCCGGCGCCGGCGCCGCGGCGGGCGGCGGGTCGCCGGCCGCGACCAGGTCCGCGACCGTCACGGTCGCCGGGCTCCCGGCGCCGATCACGACCTCCGCGCCGACCGCCCGGAGCTGGGCGGCGAGGCGCGGGGCCGGGGCGGCCGGGTCCAGCGGCACGAACACCGCCCCGGCCCGCAGCACGCCGAGGAACGCCACGACGGTCTCCCGGGACCGGGTGGCCAGCACCCCGACCGGGGCGCCGGCCAGGCCGCGCGCCGCGAGGGCGCCGGCCACCCGGGCGGCCCGTTCGCGCAGCTCACCAGCGGTGTACGCGCCGTCGGCGGCGACCACCGCCGGGGCACCGGCGGCCATCCCGGCGAGGCCCGCGTCGAGCAGGTCCACGAGGGTACGCCCGGACGCCTCGGACGGTGTCCCGGCGGCGTCGGCCAGCCAGCGGGCCTCCCCGTCGCCGAGCACGGCGATCGGGGTGGCGTCGGTGAGCGCGGTGGGCAGGGTGCGAAGCACGGCCAGCAGCGAGTCGAGCAGCCACTGCCCGCCGACCACCCGCAGGGTGACCCGGTCGCCGTCGGCCAGCGCGGTGAGCTGCGGGCCGCCGGCCGGCGCCGGGTCGGCGACCGTCACCGTGGCGGCACCGAGACCGGCCACGGTGGACGCGTCCACGGCGGGCAGCAGCGCGAAGCCGGCAACGGCACCGGACTGCTCGTCCACCGGGTCGACCAGGTGGAACCTCTCGTCGGCAGCGACCTCGGCGGCGCGGACGCCCGCCAGCAGGTCGGCGGGGGCGTCCGGCAGCGGCAGGGCCAGCCGGAGTGGGCCGTAGCCGCCCAGCGGGCCCACCACCTCGGCGGTGCCGTCGGCCTGCCGGCCGTCGCTCCACCGGGCCAGCACCAGGTCCGCCTCGTCGGCCCCGTCCGGCGCCTCGGCGCGGCGGGACACGGCGAGGACCCAGGCGGCGAGCAGCACGGTGCCCGGCTCGACGCCCGCGGCCCGGGCGACGTCGGCCAGCGCGGCGGCGGGCACCGTCGCGGTGGCGACCGCGCTCGGGTCGTCGCCGTGCGGGGTGACCAGCCGGGCGGCCGGCGCGGCCGGTCCCGCGGCCGGGGCCTGCTCGCGCTCCTCCAGCTGCCACTCGGCGACGTCGAGGAACTGCAACGCCTCCGGGTCCTCCGGCAGCGTCTCGCCCGCGTAGGCCCGGGCCAGGTCGGCGAGGATCAGCCGCAGGCTGGCCGGGTCAGCGATCAGCGGGGTGGCGGCCAGTTCCAGCGCGTCGTCGGTCAGCGTGACCGACAGGTCGCCCTGCGCCCCGACCGTCACGGCGCGGGCGTCGTCCACGTCCTGCAACGGCACTCGCAGCCCGGGGTGGTGCACCAGGGTCAGCCGCAGCGCCTCGTGCCGGGCCACCACCGTGTCGACGGCGGCCTGCAACCGGGCCCGGTCCAACGGCCGGTCGAGCCGGACGCGCGCCCGGACCAGGTCCTGCTTCCCGGCCCAGGCCAGGCGCTGGATCGGCGACAGACGGTATCCGTTCACAACACACTCCGGTTGACGTAGAGGTCGGACATGGCGACCAGGATCTGCCGGTCGCCGCTGAAGGGTTCCCGGCCGTGGGTGGCCAGGAAGTTGTCCACCACCAGCACGTCGCCGCGCTGCCAGGGCACGGAGACGGCGTGCTGCCGGTACAGCTCGCGGATGCCGGTGACCACCTCGTCGGGGATCGCCTCGCCGTCGCCGTAGTAGGCGTTGCGGGGCAGCCCGTCCGGGCCGTACTCGCGCAGCAGCGCGGCGGACACCTCGGCCGGCATGTTGGAGACGTGGAACAGGTGGGCGTGGTTGAACCAGACGGTCTCCCCGGTACGCGGGTGCGTGGCGACCGCCTGCCGCCGGGCCCGCGTCCGCAGCCCGTCCCCGCCCAGCCAGGTGAACTCGGTCGCCGAGGCCGCGCAGTACGCCTCCACCTCCGCCCGGTCGGTGGTCTGGAACGCCTCCTGCCAGGGCAGGTCCAGGTGCGGACCGTAGTTGCGCACGTAGCTGACACCGTCGCGGAGGAACCGCTCCCGCACGTCGGCCGGTATCAGCGGCGTGATGACCCGTTCGCTGGCCAGCGGGGTGGCCCCGCCGCTGCCGGTGGCCGGCTGCGCGCACCAGAAGTAGAGGAGGGTGGGCCAGTTGTGCGAGTACGACATCTCGTGGTGCAGCGGGATCCACTGCTCGGCGTTGAACTCGGTGGAGGTGAAGACGCGGTCGGCGACCTCGCGCCGGGGGGCGGCCCGCTCCAGGTAGCCGAGCAGGTCCGGGCTGACCGCCCGGGCGGCCACGCTGAAGTCGTCGGCGGTGCGCACGTCGAAGCCGCGGAAGAACACCGCGCCGTGGCGGTCCAGGTCGGCCAGCAGTTCCTCGTGACGACCGGCGAGCCAGGCGGCCAGGTCGAGGTCGGGCACGGCGGCCTCGACGAGCAGCACGAACTCCTCGTCGACGAGCACCCGCCGGGTCACCGGCGCGGTGGCGGTGCCGGTGGAGCGCCGCCGCGGCCCCGGCCCGCTCATGCCTGGCCTCCCGCCGGGACGGTGTCCGCACGCAGCGCCTCGGTCAGCTCGGGCGCGGCGACCGGGTCGGACATCGCGGTGAGGATCCGCCGGGGCGGGGTGAACGGCTCCCGCGCGTGCGCGGCCAGCATGTTCTCCACCAGCAGCACGTCGCCGCGCTGCCAGGCGAAGGAGCGGGTCTCCGCCGCGTACGCGGCCCGCAGCTCGGCCAGCACGTCGTCGGGGATGGGCGTGCCGTCGCCGTACGCGGTCTGGTAGGGCAGGTCCTCCTCGCTGAGGGCGGCGCGCAGGCCGGCGCTGACGTCGTCGGGCAGCGAGGTGACGTGGAAGAACAGCGCGTGGTTGAACCAGGTCCGCTCCCCGGTGACCGGGTGGCGGCGTACCGCCGGGCGGACCTGCCGGGTGCGCAGCTGCCGGTCGCCGACCCACTCCACGTCGATCAGCGCCCGGGCGCAGTACGCCTCGACGTCCTCGCGCCGCTCGGTCTGGAACGCGGTCTGCCAGGACAGGCTGATGCCGGGCAGGTAGTTGCGCCGGTAGAGCACGCCGCGCCGCTCGAATGCGGCGACCGTCTCCGGGCGGAGCCGGGCCAGCACGCGGCGGCTGTCCGCGAGAGGGGTGCGCCCGCCGGCGCCCGGCTCGACCTCGCAGTGGAAGACGATGCGCAGCGGCCAGTTCACCGTGTACGACTGCTCGTTGTGCAGCACGATCGGCTGGTCGGCCGGGTGCTCGGTGGAGGTGTACACGCCCTCGGTGACCTGGCTGCGCGGTGAGGAGCGTTCGCCGTAGGAGAGCACGTCGCCGGAGAGGGCGGTCATCACGGTGCGGAAGTCGTCGGCGCCGGCCACGGCGAAGCCGCGGAACAGCACCGCCCCGGCGCGCCGGGCCAGCTCGTCGACCTCGTCGCGGTGGCCGGCCAGCCAGCCGGGCAGGTCGACGTCGGGCACGTTGGCCCGCACCAGCGCCGGCAGCGGCCCGCCGGGCCAGTCGGGGCGGACGTCCACCAGGTTCCGCTCGCGGCCGCGCCGGGGGATGGTCCGCGCGACCCGGTTCTGCTCAGTCATCTCTCACTCTCCAGCGGTGTCGACGCAGTCGGCGAGACTGCGCCGGGGGTCGGCGGCGGCGGTCCGCAGCACCGCGCCGAACCGGCGGTGCCACGCGACCACGCCGTCGTGGTCGAACAGGTCGGTGCGGTAGGTCCAGAGCGCCGCCAGCCCGTCCCGCCGCTCGTCGAGCCACAGGGTGAGGTCGAGCCGGGCGGTGTCCGGGGTGAGTTCCACACCGGTGAACTCGACCCCGGCGGCGCCGTGGTGCCGGGCCGGCGGGGCGTTCTGCACCCCGAAGGCGACCTGGACGAGCGGGTTGCGCCGCGGCCGGCGGGTGGGCCGCAGCCGTTCCACCAGCAGGTCGAAGGGGACGTCCTGGTGGGCGGCGGCGAACAGGGTGACCCGGCGGGCCTCGGCCAGCAGGTCGGCGAAGCCGCGGTCGGGCGTGGGCCGCAGCCGCAGCGGCAGCGTGTTGACGTGGCAGCCGACGCTCTGCTCGGCGGCGACGCTGGTGCGGCCGGCGAAGGCGACGCCGACGAGCAGCTCGCGCCGGCCGGTGGCGGCGCCGAGCAGCGTGGCGAACGCGGCCAGCCCGACCATGTGCAGGCTGGCCCGCCCCGCCCGGGCCAGCTCGCGGGCGGCCCGGGCGGTGCCGGCGTCCACGGTGGTCCGCAGCGCGGCGCCGCCGGGCCGACCGTCGCCGGATCGGGCGGCGGGGGACGGCGGGTGCGGAGTGGCCGGAGCGGTCCAGCCGCGCCGGGGTGGGGCGGCGGGCAGGTCGAGCAGGTCGGGGGCGTCGCGCAGCTCGTCCAGCACCTCGGCCACCGCCCGCCGCCCCGCCGGCCCGGCGAGCCAGTCCCGCTGGGCCAGGGCGAACGCCGCCGGGCCGACCACGGGCCGCTCGGGCGCCGCCCCCGGCTCGCCCTCGGCGTCGTACGCCCGGGCCAGGTCCCGCACGAGCACGCCGAACGACCAGTCGTCGCAGACGATGTGATGGACGACCAGCAGCAGCGCCAGCGCCCGGCCGGCGCCGTCCGGCACCAGCCGGGCCCGGAGCAGCGGACCGGCGGCCAGGTCCATGGGCGTCCGGGTGGCCTCGGCGGCGAGCCGGTGGAGCCGGGCGTCGAGCGGCGTGCCCGGATCGGCCGGCGCCACGGTCGGCGCGGCGTCGCCGGCGGGGCGGACGTGCTGCACCGGCCCGTCCGGGCCGGAGGGGAAGACCGTGCGCAGCGCCGGATGCCGGTCCACCACCCGGCCCAGCGCCCGGGCCAGCCGGTCCGGGTCCAGCGGCGTGTCGAACCGGACCGCGAAGGCCAGCAGGTAGGAGGTGTCGGCCGGGTCGAGGCGGTGCAGGAACCACAGCCGGGTCTGCGCGGCGGCGAGCGGCGCGGGACCGGCCGGCGCCGGGCCGACCGGCTCGGCGACCGGCTCCGGGACGGCGGCCAGCCCGTCGAGGTGGGTGGCCAGCGCGGCCACGGTCGGGTGGGCGAAGAGGTCGCCCGGTCGCACCGGCCGGCCGGTGGCGGCGGCCAGCCGGGTGGCGCAGCGGACCGCGAGCAGCGAGTCCCCGCCGAGGGCGAGGAAGTCGCCGTCGGCGCCGGTCACCGGCACCCCGAGCAGCTCACGCCACACCGCGGCCACCGTGCCGGCCGTGCCGTCGAGGTCGGCGGGTGCGCGGCCGTCGTCGCCGAGGGTGGGCGCGGGCAGGGCCGAGCGGTCCACCTTGCCGTTGGGCAGGGTCGGCAGCCGGTCCAGCCAGACCACGGCCGCGGGGACCAGCGGGGCGGGCAGCGCCTCGGCCAGCCGGGCGCGGACGTCGTCGCGCCGCTCGCCCACCAGGTAGCCGACCAGCAAGGGGTCCCCGCTCGGCCCGGGCCGCACGGCGGCGGTCGCCTCGCGTACGCCGGGCAGCGCGGCGAGGCGCGCCGCCACCTCGCCCAGCTCGATCCGGTAGCCCCGCAGCTTCACCTGGTCGTCGAGCCGGCCCAGGTACGCGAGCTGCCCGTCCGGCCGCAGCCGGACCCGGTCGCCAGTGCGGTACATCCGCTCGCCGGGCCGGAACGGGTCGGGCAGGAACCGGGCACGGGTCTCCTCCGGCCGGTCGAGATACCCCCGGGCCAGCCCCGCCCCGGCCAGGTGCAGCTCGCCCGGCTCGCCGGGCGGGACCGGCTGCCCGGCCGGGTCGAGGACGTAGGCGCGGGTCTGCGGCAGGGGCCGGCCGATCGGCGGGTCCCCGCTGTCCGGTGGCACCTCCGCCCAGGTGGAGTAGGTGGTGTCCTCCGACGGGCCGTAGAGGTTGAGCAGCCGGCGGACGTGCGGGCGGGACCAGACCCGGGCGGCCAGCGCGGCGGTCAGCGGCTCGCCGGCCAGGCAGACGGTACGCACGCTCGCCGGCAGGGCCGACGCGGTGAGCAGTTCTCCCATGGCCGACGGCACGGTGTTGACCAGGGTGACCGGCAGCGCCTCCGCGCCGGGGGCGGCGAGCGCCAGCACGTCGTCGACCAGCAGCACCCGGCCGCCCCAGCACAGCGGGCCGAAGATCTCGAAGACCGACAGGTCAAAGCAGACCGAGGTGGCGGCGAGCAGGCCGCCCAGTTCGGTGTCGTCGAAGGTCTGCCGCACCCAGTGCATGAGCACCGACGCCGACCGGTGCTCGATGGCCACGCCCTTGGGCCGCCCGGTGGAGCCCGAGGTGTAGATGACGTACGCCAGATCCGTCGGCGTGGCCGGCACGGCCGGATCGGTCGCGTCCCCGGCCGGGTCGAGCCGGTCGACCGCGACCGCCGTGCCGGGGAACCGGCCGGCCAGGTCGGCGCGGGTCAGCACCAGCCGGACCCCGGAGTCGGCGGTCATGAAGGCCACCCGGGCCGGCGGGTACGCCGGGTCCAGCGGGACGTAGGCGGCGCCGGCCCGGAGCACGGCGAGCAGGGCGACCACCAGCTCGGGAGTCCGCGGCAGGCAGACGCCCACCCGGTCCGCCCGGGTCACCCCGCGCCGCAGCAGCAGCCGGGCCAGCCGGTTCGCCGCCTCGTCCAGCTCCCGGTAGGTCAGCGCCCGGTCGCCGTGCCGGACCGCCTCGGCGTCCGGGGTGCGGGCGGCCTGCGCGGCCACCATCCGATGCAGGCAGTCCACGGGGGCCGGGCCGTCGTTCGCGCGCCGGCCGGTGCTCCGGCGCGTCGGGCCGGTGGGTCGGGTGGGGGCGCTCACCGGGAAGACCCTCCACTCCGGAGCAGCGCGAGCCGCCGGTCGGCCTCCTCCTGGAGCCGGTCCTTGTCGGCCAGGATGATCGTGCCGGGGTCGTTGTCGGGCAGTTCGTCCTCCACGTCCCGGATCGGCCGGTAGGCGATGCCCGCGGCGGCCAGGGCCAGCGCGCACAGGCCGGCCACGATCGCCGCGAGGGCCATGCCGCGTCCCGGTCCGGTGCCGACGACGCCGGCCAGCACCCCGCCGGGGGCGGCCAGCGGGGCGAAGACGTGCTCGGCGAGCGGGCCGGCGCTGAGGAAACCGGCCGGCACCATGAGCCAGGACAGCATCTGCCCCATGGACAGCACCCGGCCCTGGAGTTCGAGCCCGACCTTGGCCTGCACGATGGCGAGCCAGTGGGTGTTCACGAGCGCGGTGGCCAGGCCCATGCCGAACAGGCCGAGCGCGGGAAACAGCGGGCTGGGGTGCAGGCCGACGGTGAGCAGCGAGACGCCCAGCAGCAGGACGCTGGCCAGGATGCCCGTGGTACGCCGGGCCGTGCCGCCCCACACGCCCATGAGCACCGAGCCGACGAGCATGCCCACGCCGCTGGCGGCGAGCACCCGGCCGAGCACCGCCGGATCGCCGAAGGACAGGGTCAGCGGGGTGACCAGCACCTCGACCATGGCGAAGAAGTAGTTCAGCGACGCGACCAGTACCACCAGCGCGACCAGGCCGTGCCGGCGGACGATGAACCGCCAGCCGCCGAGGACCTCCCGCCGGAACGGTTCCTCCCGCTTGACGAAGAGGGTGTCCGGGAAGCGGACCGACAGGGTGACGAGCACCGCGACGGCGAAGGTGAGCAGGTCGATGACGACGATCCCGCGCAGCCCGACCGCGATCACCAGCGCGCCGCCGACCAGCGGCGCCAGTACGGTGCTGGTGGCCGTGCCGAGAGAGACGATGCCGTTGGCCCGCCCGTAGTACCGCTTCGGCACCAGTTGCGTGACGGCCGCCAGGTAGGCGGGTTGCTGGAAGGCGGTGGCCACCGCCGTGACGGTGATCGCCGTGAACACCTGCCAGAGCTGGAGCTGACCGAGCCACAGCAGCAGTGCGAGGCTCACCGTGCCGGTGGCGGCCAGGCTGTCCGCGAGGATCATGATGCGTCTTCGGTCCCACCGGTCGGCGAGCGCGCCGGCGACGGGGGAGAGGACCACGGCGGGCAGCAGCGCCAGCACGGTGGCCGTGGCGAACAGCGACACCGATCCGGTCCGCTGGTAGACCCAGAGGCTCATGCCGAAACCGGTGAGCCCGCTGCCGATGAGCGAGACGAGCTGCCCGATCGCGATGAGGTAGAACACCGCGAGGCTCGGCATGGCGCGCCGCGGGGCCGCCGGCTGCTCGCGCGGCGGCACGGGCTCGGACGCGGGCGTGGGCTCGGGCTCGGCCGCCCGCTCCGCGGGGGGCGCGGCGCAGTGCGCCAGGATGATGTCCGCCAGTTCGGCGGGCTGGTGCTTGGCGAAGTAGTGGCCGGCGCCCTCGATGACCTCCAGCGACACCCGGTCGGCGAAGAACTCCCACTCCAGGTACCGCTCCTGGTACAGCTCCGTGGCGCGGTCGCCGCTGCCCACGACGCTGACCAGCGGCGCCGACAGCTTCCGGGGCAGGCCCTCGGCGTAGACGGCGGTGTAGTAGTCCTCGCCCTTCGCCGAGTCGGACAGGACCACGCGCATCACGAAGTCCTTCTCGTTCTCGTCGAAGACCTCGGTGAAGAAGCCCATGGCGCGCAGCGACTCCAGCGTGCGCCGTTTCGACGTCCAGCGCTCCACCGGGAACCACCGTCGCAGCCAGCCGAACACCCGGCCGGGCAGCCGCGGGGCGGGGAAGTGGGCGCCGATGACCACGCCGGTCACGTCGACGCCGGCCGCCTCCAGCCGGCGGGCCAGCTCGACCGCCTCCGCGCCGCCCACGCAGTGCCCGTACACCGCCACCGGGCCGGTGATCTTCTCGACCACCTCGGCGACGCAGCCGTCGACCAGCTCGTCCAGGTCGAGCAGGGGCTCGTCCGGGCGGTTCACGTCGTGGCCGGGGCGCTCCAGGGCGTACAGCGAGACACCGGGCGGGAGGGCGTCGGCGAGGGGCTGGAACGTGATGGCGCTGCCGCCGCCGAACGGTACGCAGACCAGCGTGAGCGTCGTCGGAGTGCCTGGCCGGGCCGGGGTCAGCTCGTGCAGCAGGCGCCCGACGGAACCCCCGGTCGCGGCCAGGTGCTCGGTCAGCCCCCGGATCGTCGGGTGGCGGAACAGGTCGAGGACGCTGATCGCCGGCTCGCTGCCGGCCAGGGCCTTGATGGCCTTGAAGGAGTCGCCGCCGAGGTCGAAGAAGTCGTCGTCGATGCCGACGCTGTCGTACCCGAGCACCGTCGCCCACCGCTCGGCGAGAGCCCTGCGCAGCGGGGTGTCCGGCGGGGTGGCGCCGACGGCGGCGCCGCCACGGCGGGGCGCGGGCAGGGCCGACCGGTCGACCTTGCGGTTGGCGTTGAGCGGCATCCGGTCGAGCACCACGAACGCCGACGGCACCATGTAGTCCGGCAGGAAGGTGCGGGCGAAGGCCCGCCACGGCGCCGGGTCGGCGTCGAAGTCCGCGGTGACCTCCGCCCCGTCCGGGTCGGCGTCGCCGCCAGGCCCGGTCAGCGTCAGGTAGGCCACGATCGACTTCTCGCCGCCGTCCTCGCGGACCACGACGGCGGCATCACGGATCGACTCGTGGCGGCGTAGCACCGCCTCGATCTCACCGAGTTCGATGCGGAAACCGCGCACCTTGACCTGCGAGTCGCCGCGGCCGACGAACTCGATGCGGCCGTCGGCCAGGCGCCGGCCGAGGTCGCCGGTGCGGTAGAGCCGGCCGCCGCCGTCCGGGTCCGGCACGAACCGCTGCGCGGTCAGCGCCGCGTCGCCGTGGTAGTCGCGGGCCAGCCCGGCGCCGCCCAGGTACAGCTCACCCAGCACACCCACCGGAGTGGGGGAGAGCCGCGCGTCGAGCACGTGCACCCGCATGTTGCCGATCGGGCGGCCGATGGTGAGCCGGGTGAAGCCCGGCTCGATCCGGTCCATGCTGCACCAGACGGCCGCCTCGGTCGGGCCGTAGAGGTTCCACAGCGCGTCCACCCGCTCGGCCAGTTGCCGGGCCAGCGGCGCGGACACCGCCTCGCCGCCGCACACGGCGGTCAGGCCGGGCGCGCCGGTCCAGCCGGCCTCGATGAGCAGCCGCCAGGTCGCCGGGGTGCCCTGGGCCAGGGTGACCCCCTCCGCGGCCAGCAGCTCGGCCAGCCGGGGCGCGTCGTAGGCGACGTCGCGGCCCACCAGCAGCATCCGGGCACCGACCACCAGGGGCAGGAACAGCTCCGGCACCGACATGTCGAAGGCGAAGCTCGCCATCGCGAGCATGGTGCCGTCGCCGGTCAGGCCCGGCCGCTCGCGCATGGTGGCGAGGGTGTTCACCACCGCGCCGTGGCTCACCCGAACCCCCTTGGGGCGGCCCGTCGAGCCGGACGTGTAGATGACGTACGCGAGGTCGTCCGGGCCGGCCGACACCACGGGGTCGGTCGCCGGCTCGGCGTCCACCGCCGCACCGCCGCACACCACCTCGCCCGCGAAACCGGCGAACCGGTCGGCCAGGCCCTCCTCGGTGACCAGCACCCGGGCGTCGCTGTGCGCCAGCACGTACCGCTGCCGCTCGGCCGGGTAGTCGGGATCCACCGGCACGTACGCGCCGCCGGCCTTGAGCACGCCGAGCAGGGTGACCGGAAGCTCCTCCGAGCGGTGCAGGCAGACGGCCACCGTGACGTCCGGGCCGACGCCGGACCGGCGGAGCCGGTGCGCGAGCCGGTTGGCCCGGGCGTTCAGCTCGGCGTAGCTGAGCGTGGTCGCCCCGAAGGTCACGGCGGGCCGGTCGGGCCGCGTCGCGACCTGGTGGGCGATGAGGTCGACCAGGGTCGGCCGGCCCGGCACCGGCCAGCCCGGCTCGGTGGCGGTGTCGTTCCAGCCGGAGAACCGGTCCCGCTCGGCGGCGGTGAGCACGGCCAGGTCCGCCAGCCGGACGCCGGGGTCGGCGACAGCCGCGGCCAGCAGCGTCTCCAGGTGCCCCATCATCCGCTCGGCGGTCCCGGCGTCGAACAGCGCGGTGTTGTACTCCAGCCGGAACCGCAGCCCCTCGTCCACCTCGTACGCGTACAGCGCCAGGTCCTGCTGGGCGATGCCCGGCTCGACGGCGAACGGGACCATCCGCAGCCCGGCCGTGCCCAGCTCCCGCTGCTCGGGCACGTTGAGCAGGTTGAACATCACCTGGAACAGCGGGTTCCGGCTGAGGTCGCGGGGCGCGTCGACCAGGTCCACGAGCCGCTCGAACGGCACCTCCTGGTGGTCGTACGCCCCCAGCGCCGTGCGCCGCACCTCGCCGAGCAACTCCGCGAAGGTCCAGTCGCCGTCGAGCACGGTGCGCAGCGGCAGCATGTTGACGAAGAAGCCGACCATCGGTTCGAGTTCGGCGCGGACCCGCCCGGCGACCGGCGTGCCGACGCAGATGTCGCGCTGGCCGGTGTAGCGCCAGAGCAGGGCCTTCAGCGCCGCCAGCACGGTCATGGCCAGGGTGGCGCCCCGGGCCTGGCTGAACCGGCGCAGCTCGTCGGCGGTCTGCGGGGGCAGGAGCCGGGTGCTGACCGCGCCGTCGAAGGTCTGCACCGGCGGCCGGGGCCGGTCGGTGGGCACCTCCAGCACGCTCGCCACCCCGTCGAGCTGCCGGCGCCACCAGCGCAGGTCGTCGTTGTCCGGGTCGGCCAGCCGGCCGCGCTGCCAGCGCGCGTAGTCGCCGTACTGGACGGTCAGGTCGGGCAGCGGCGCGGGACGGCCCGCGCGGGCGGCGTCGTAGAGCGTGGCGAGTTCGCCGGCGATGATGCCGAGCGACCACCCGTCGGAGACGTTGTGGTGCATGGTCAGCGAGAGCACGTGCCGGTCCTCGTCGACCCGGAGCAGCACGGCCCGGAACAGCGGCCCGCAGGCCAGGTCGAACGGGTGCCGGACGTCGGCGGCCAGCGCCGCGTGGACCCACCCGGGCAGCGCGTCGGCGACCGCCGGCTCCACGATGCTCCGCGCTGCCGCCGCCTCGTCCGCGTCGTCCGGCGCGGTCAGCACCGGCAGGTCGACCGGGCCGGCCGGGCGGACCTCCTGGACCGGGTCGCCGTCGGGGCCGAGCGGGAACACGGTACGCAGCGACTCGTGCCGCCGGACCAGCTCGGCCAGCGCGCCGCGCAGCGCCTCGACGTCGAGGTCGCCGTCCAGCAGCAGCGCGGTGCTGACCGCGTACGCGTTCTGCGCGTACGCCTGGTCGAGGAACCAGAGCCGGTGCTGGCCGGAGGAGAGCGGCGCCGGTCCGTCGCCGGGATCGGCGCGGGGGATGGTCGGCTCCACGGGCGCGGCGGGGGCCGGCTCGACCACGGCGGGTGCGGCGGGTGCGGCGACGGTCGCCGGCAGCGCCGCCGCGATCCCGGCGACCGTCGGCTGCGCGAAGACCGTCTCCAGCGGCAGCGCCACGCCGAGCCGGGCCCGCAGCCGCACCACGACCTGGGTGGCGAGCAGCGAGTGCCCGCCGAGTTCGAAGAAGTTGTCGTGCGCGCCGATCGGCCGGATGCCGAGCAGTTCGGCCCAGATCTCCGCCACGCTCTCCTGCGCGGGGGTGCTCGGGGCGACGTACGCGGTGCTCAGGGCCGGCCGGTTGCCGGCGTCGACCGGCTCGGGGGCGGCCGGCGCGTCCGGTGCGGCGGGCGCGGGGACGGTCGCCGCGCCGGAGCGCGGAGCGGCGTCCACCCAGTACCGGTGCCGCTCGAACGGGTAGCCCGGCAGGGCCGGCCGGCGGCGCCCGCCGCCGTGGAACCGGGTCCAGTCGACCGGTGCGCCGGCCAGCCACAGCCGGCCGACCGCGTCGAGCAGCGTGGCGAGGTCGTCGGCGTCGCCACGTGGATGCCGCATGGCCGCGACGGCCTGGGCCGGGCGCAGGCCGGCCAGCCGGGCCAGGCCGCCGAGGGCGTGCCCGGGGCCCAGCTCGGCGAGGACCACATCCTGTTCGGCCAGGAGCGCCGCCGACTCGGCGAACCGCACCGGCTCGCGCATGTGCCGCACCCAGTACGCCGGGTCGGTGACCTGCCCAGGGGTGACCGGGCTACCGGTCAGGTTGCTGAGGTAGGGGCGCTCGGGCTCGTGGAAGGTGACCCGGCCGGCGTGCTCCGCGAACTCGTCGAGGACCGGGTCGAGCAGGGCGGAGTGGTAGCCGCGGGCGACCCGCAGCGGCCGGCAGTCGACGCCGTCGCCGGTCATCCGCTCCCGCAGCGCCCCGATCGCCTCGGGGTCGCCGGAGAGCACGCACAGCGCCGGGGCGTTGACGGCGGCCAGCGACACCCGGTCGTCCAGCAGCGCGGCCACCGCGGTCTCGGGCAGGCCGACGGCGAGCATCGCCCCGGCGGGCGTCCGCTCGACCAGCGCCCCGCGGGCGCAGACCAGGCGCAGCGCGTCGGCCAGGGAGAAGACGCCGGCCAGGGCGGCGGCGACGTACTCGCCGAGGCTGTGCCCCACCATGAGGTCCGGGGTCACGCTGCGCTCGAGCAGCGACCGGGCGAGCGCGTACCCGGTGACGAAGAGCGCGGGCTGGACCAGCCGGGGCTGCGCGAGCAGCCGCTCGGCCCCGGCGTGACCGTCCGGCGCCGGGCAGAGCACCGCGCGCAGGTCCAGTCCCAGGTCGTCGCGGACCAGCTCGGCGCACTCGTCCACCACGGACCGGTAGGTCGGCTCGGCCCGGTACAGGCCGGCGCCCATCGCCACGTGCTGCGCGCCGTGGCCGGGAAAGGCGAACACGAGCGGCCGCCGGCCGCCGGGGTGCACGCCGGTGAACTGACGCAGCGGCGCGTCGAGGGCGGCGAGCGCGTCGGCCCGGTCCGCCGCGACGAGGAAGCGCCGGTGGGGCATCGACTGGCGGCGGCCCAGGCCGGCCGCGACGTCGGCGAGGTCCACCTCGGGCCGCCCGTCGAGCCATTCGCGGAGCTGGTGGGTCTGCCGCTCCAGCGACTCCGGCGTACGGGCCGACACGACCAGCAGGTGCGGCCCCGCGGCCGGCTCGGCCGGCGGTCGCACCGGTGTGGCCGGCGGCTCCTCCAGCACCACGTGGGCGTTGGTGCCGCCCATGCCGAACGAGCTGACCCCGGCCCGCAGCGGGCCGTCGGCGGTCCACGGGCGGGCGCTGTCGTTGAGGTAGAACGGGCTGCCCGCGAAGTCGATCGCCGGGTTGGGCTCGCTCACGTTGATCGCCGGCGGCAGCGTACGGCTGTGCAGCGCCAGGACCGTCTTGATGAGACCGGCCACCCCGGCGGCGGCGTCGGTGTGCCCGATGTTGGCCTTGACCGAGCCGAGGGCGCAGAAGCCGCGGTCTTCCGTGCCACGCCGGAACGCCTCGGTCAGCGCGGCCACCTCGATCGGGTCGCCGAGGCTGGTGCCCGTCCCGTGGGCCTCGACGTAGCTCACCGAGCGGGGATCCACGCCGGCCGTGGCCAGCGCGCTGCTGATCACCTCGACCTGGCCCGCGACGCCCGGCGCCGTGTAGCCGGTGCGGCGTGCCCCGTCGTTGTTGATCGCGGAACCGCGGATCACCGCGTAGACGGTGTCGCCGTGCGCGACCGCGTCCTCCAGCCGCTTCAGCGCGACGATGCCGACCCCGCTGGACTCGATGCTGCCGCGCGCGTCCGCGCTGAACGGGCGGCAGTGCCCGTCGGGGGAGTAGATCCCGCCGTCGTGGTAGAGGTAGCCGCGGCGCTGCGCCGGGAAGATGCTGACCCCGCCGGCCAGGACCAGGTCGGACTCGCCGGTCAGCAGGCTCTGCCGGCCGAGGTGCACGGCCACCAGCGAGGTCGAGCAGGCGGTGGCCACGGTGACCGCCGGGCCGGTGAGGTCGAGCTTGTAGGCGACCCGGCTGAGCAGGAAGTCCTTGTCGTTGCTGATCGAGAGCTGGTGCTCGCCGATGGTGCCGGCCAGCTCCGGGTGGCCGCTCAGGTGGTCGAGCAGGTAGGAGCTGCGGCCCGACCCGGCGAAGAGGCCGACCCGGCCGGGCCGGCGGGCCGGGTCGTGGCCGGCGTGCTCCAGCGCGTGCCAGGCGCACTCCAGCAGCAGCCGGTGCTGCGGGTCCAGGGTCTGCGCCTCGCGGGGCGTGATCCCGAAGAAGGCCGCGTCGAACTCGTCGATCCCCGGCAGCCAGGTGCCGGCCCGGACGTACGCCGGGTCGGCGAGCCGGTCGGGGTCCGCCCCGGCGGCGAGCATCTCCTCGACACTGAACTCCTCGACCGACTCGACCCCGGTACGGATGTTGTGCCAGTACTCGTCGACGGTGCGCGCGCCGGGGAAGCGGCAGGCCATGCCGACGACGGCGATCAGGCCGCCCGGCTGACCGGTGTCGGTGTGCGTGCCGGCGCGGGGCCGGGCGATCGGGGCCGGCGCGGCGGCCGGCGCGGGCGCACCGGTGGTGGCGGTGGTGAGGAACGTGGCCAGGGACTCGACCGTGGGGTGCCGGAACAGGTCGGTGACCGTGACGACGTCGCCGAGCCGGTCGCGCAGCCGTTCGAGGACGGCCAGCAGCCGCATCGAGTGGCCGCCGAGGTCGAAGAAGGTGTCGCGCACGCCGACCTGGTCGACGCCGAGCACGTCGCGCCACACCTCGACGACCAGCCGCTCCAGGCGGACCCGGGCCGCGTCCCACCCGACCGGGCCGGGCGCGGGCAACACCGGCGGTGCGGGGGCCGCCGGCTCGGGCGCGGGTGCGGACCGCTGCCGGGGCAGGTCCGCCGTGCGGCCGGGCGCGGGCAGCGCGGCGGTGTCCACCTTGCCGTTTCCGGTCAGCGGCAAGGCGTCGAGCCGGACGAAGGCCGCGGGCACCAGATAGGACGGCAGGTCGGCGGCGAGCGCGGCGCGCAGGTCCGCGACGTCGATCTCCGCACCGCCCGCGACGTACGCGACGAGCCGCGGGTCGTCGGGATCGTCCCGCCGCAGTTGCACCGTCACGTCCAGCTCCGGCCGGCAGCGGCGGACGGCCGCCTCGATCTCGCCGCACTCCACCCGGTAGCCGCGCAGCTTGACCTGGCGGTCGGTGCGGCCGAGGTACTCGAGGTGCCCGTCGGGACGCAGGCGGACGAGGTCGCCGGTGCGGTAGAGCCGCGCGCCGGGAACGGCGGAGAACGGGTCCGGGACGAACCGCTCGGCCGTCAACCGCGGCTGGTTCAGGTAGCCGCGCGCCACGCCGGCCCCGCCGACGTACAGCTCGCCGACCACGCCCGCCGGGACCGGGTTCCGCCACGGGTCCAGCACGTAAAGTTGGGTGTTGGCGATCGGCCGGCCGATCGGGACGGAGCCGTCCTCGGGTGAGGCGGGGTCGACCTCGTACGCGGCGCAGCCCACCACGGTCTCGGTCGGCCCGTACTCGTTGACCAGCGCGGTGCCGGGCGCGTGGGCCCGCCACGGTGCCACCTGGTCGGCGCGCAGGTTCTCACCGCCGATCACGAAACACCGGGTGCGGCCGGCCAGCTCGGCGGGACGCAGCTGGTGGCGGACCAGGTCGAGCTGGGCCGGGGTGATCTTGACGAGCCCGAACGGGGTCCGCTGCTCGCGTAGCGCCTCGCCCAGCGCCTCGGGGCCGAGGTGCTCGCCGATCATCCGCACGGTGGCCCCGCTGACCAGCGGGACCAGCAGGCTCGTCACGGTCAGGTCGAACCCGATCGACGAGTGCAGCGGAACGACGTCGCCGGGACGCAGCCGGTAGGCCTGGGCCGCCCAGCGCACGTAGTTGCACGCGCCGCGGTGGGTGACCATGACGCCCTTGGGGCGCCCGGTGGAGCCGGAGGTGTGGATGACGTAGGCCAGGTCGTCCGCCGACGGCTGCCGGGGGCGGCGGGCGCGCCGCCGCGGCCCGCGACCGGGAGCCGGTTCGGTGGCCGGGACCGGCGTGTCGGGGCCCGGCACCAGCAGCGCCGTGCCGTCGGGCGCCAGGTGGGCCAGCTCGGCGCAGGTGAGCACGACCGGGGCGGCGGCGTCCGCGATCAGGTAGCGCAGCCGGGCCGGCGGGTTGGCCGGATCCATGGGTACGTAGGCCGCGCCGGTCCGCAGCACGGCGAGGACCGCCACCGCGAACGGGACCGCGCGGGGCAGGAGCACCCCCACCAGGCTGCCGATGCCGACGCCCCGCCCGCGCAGCGTCTCCGCCAGCGCCTCGGCACGGTGGTGAAGTTCCTGGTAGCTCAGCGCGGCGTCGCCGTCGGTGACCGCCACGGCGGCCGGGGTCTCCCGGGCCTGCCGCTCGATCAGCAGGTGGACCAGGTCGTCGGGCTCGGCGGGGGTGGCGGTGCGGTTCCACTCGCCGACGAGCTGCCGGTGTTCGTCGGGGGTGAGCAGCGCGGCCGAGCCGACCGGCGCGCCCGGGTCGGCGAGCAGGGACCGCAGCAGCGTCTGGAAGTGCCCGGCGAGGCGGGCCATGGCGTCGGCGTCGAACAGGTCGGTGCGGTACTCCAGTGCCGTGCGCAGGCCGTCGGCGTTCTCCCGGACCGAGACGGTGAGATCGAACTTGGCGGTGTCGATCGGCACCTCGACCGGGGTGACCTCCAGCTCGTCCAGGCGCGGGGGCGTCGCCTCGCGGCCGTAGACGAACATCACCTGGAACAGCGGGGTGAAGCCGGGCCGGCGGGGCGGACGCAGCGCCTCCAGCACCGCCCCGAAGGGAAGCTCCTCCCGGCTCAGGCCCTCCAGAGCGGCGGTGCGCACCCGGCCGAGCAGCGTCTCGAACGACGGGTTGTCATCGAGGCGCGCCCGGACGGCGACGGTGTTCAGCAGCAGCCCGACGAGCCGCTGCGTGTCGGGCCGCCGCCGGTTGGCGACGGGCGTGCCCACCACGATGTCGCGCTGCCCGGTCCACCGCGCCAGCAGCACGTGCAGTGCGGCCAGCAGGACCATGTACGGGGAGGCGCCCATCCGCCGGCACAGCGCCGCGAGCGCGTCGGCGTCGACGTCCAGCGGCTCCGACAGGGTGGCCCCCGCGCTGGACGGCACGGCGGGGCGCGGCCCACGGGTGGGCAGCTCCAGCACGGCCGGCGCGTCCGTGAACTCCGTGCGCCAGTGGTCGAGCTGGGCGGCCGCCTCCGGGCCGGCGAGCCAGTCCCGCTGCCGGACCGCGTGATCGCGGAGGTCGGCGTCGACGGGGTCGAGGTGCGCGGGCCGCCCCGCCCGGTGCGCGGCGTAGAGCCGTTCCCACTCGTCGTGGAGGAGCCCGAGCGACCACTCGTCGACCGCGACGTGGTGGAAGGTCAGCAGGAGGACGTGCTCCTCCGGCGCGGAGCGCAGCAGCAGGGCGCGCACCACGGGGCCGCGTTCCAGGTCCATCGGGGTGTGCGCCTCGGCGTGCATCCGGGCCTGCAACTCCTGGTCACGCTGCCAGGTGGGCAGCCCGCTCAGGTCGTGCACCCGCAGGAGCCCCGGGCGCGCCTCGTGGACCACCTGGACCAGGCGCACCGCCGCGTCGTCTCCCGGCGCTCCGGCCGGGCCGTCCGCGGCGAGGGTGGTGCGCAGGGCGGCGTGCCGGGCGACCAGTTCGTCGAGGGTCGCCGAGAGGGCCGCCACGTCCAGCGGGCCGTGCAGCCGGTACGCCAGCGGCACCAGGTAGGTGGTCGTTCCCGGGTCGAGGCGGCTCAGCTGCCACATCTGACGTTGGGCGGCGGACGCCGGAGCAGGGGCCTCGTCCGCCAGAAAATTGCCGGCGCCGACCCTTGTGATCAGTGTTTTCATAAGACAGGTGCAGATCCCTCGATAGGAATTTCCTGTCCACATCATGGCATCGGTGATCTTCAGCGGGATCCCCGGATCGGACGGCCGTCGATGCGTTCGGCCGACGGCCTCGCACGTTCGTCCATATTTTCGGCGGCGGTAACCTAGGCGACTGCGGACGCCGGCCAAGCCTCGCCCTTCCAGCGGCTCCATACCGCTCTGCACCAGCGGTTCTGCCCTTCGCGGGCGGGCGCGGGCGGTGCTGTCACCCGCCCTGTCGCGGCCCGCGGGCGCCACTGTTGGTAATCCGACTCCGGGCCGTGGATGTCCCGTCGGCGCATTTTGGTCGGATGCACGAGGCGATGACCTCTCTATGTGGCTGTGCCACTCCTGTGTCCTCTTGCGACAGTGCCCGAAGTGGTGAGTGCGGCGACTGGCGGTGTTTCGGATAACCGGCTCCCAATGAGCAATTCCGGCAGTTCGGAGGGGAATTGTGCGTGGCGCACCCGCCGGACCGATCCGCCGATCGGACGAGCCGGACCCCGGTGAGCAGGGCCACGCCAACCGATCGGGGGAGTGGTGCTGGATCCCACGGTGGTGGCGCCCGCCGGTGCGGCCGGAATTGAGGCCGTGTGGAGGAATCCGGGTGCGGCGCGGTACCGCGGGAAGACCGTGGCTTCTACGGTGACGTCCGGCACGCGGGCGGGTGGATGTTGCCGGGGGCCGACCCGGTGGTGCCGTCTCGGGCGTTCACAGGGAGTTGACTGGATGCAGGTCTGGAGTCGCACCGTCGCGGGTCTGGTCGCCGGGGCCGTCGTGGTGATGGGCGTACCGGCGGTCGCGGGCACCGTGGCGACGAAGCTTAGCGCCACGGGCGCCGGCAGCACCGTGCGCACCGGCGTGGCGGCGCTGAGCGGCGGCGCCGCTCTCGGCGCGGCACGCACGGTCGCCACCGCCGCGCAGGTGGTGCCGGGGGACACCCGGCTGGTGCCGACGGCGCCGCGTACCGACACGCCGCGGATCACCAACGGCGAGATCAAGGACCTGGAGGTGATCGGCAACCGGGTCTTCATCGCCGGCACCTTCACCTCGATCGCCAACGTCGGCGGGGCGACCATCGCCCAGAAGTCGCTGGCCTCGTACAACCTGGACACCGGGAAGGTCGACACCGGCTTCAAGCCGACGTTCGACGGATCCGTCGAGGCCGTCGAGGCGTCGCCCGACGGGTCGGCGCTCTACGTCGCGGGCTCCTTCAACACGGTCGGCGGCGTCACGAAGCGGAAGATCGTGAAGCTCAACCCGACCACCGGCGCGCCGATCGCGGCGTTCACCGCGACCGCGAACGCCCGCGCGACCGCGCTGGCCGTGAGCGGCACCGCGGTCTACGTGGGCGGCCAGTTCAGCACGGTCAACGGGGTGAGCCGCCCCGGCCTGGTCGCGCTCAACCCGACCACCGGCGCCGTGGACACCGGCTTCAACCTGCCGCTCACCGGCGGCATCGGCGTCGGCGGCATGCTCACCGTGCAGCAGCTCAAGCTGACCCACGACCGGAGCAAGCTGCTGGTCGTCCACACCGGCCGGCAGATCGCCGGCCAGGACCGCTACGGCGTCGCCCTGATCAACACCGCCACCAAGGCCCTGCTGCCGTGGCGTACCCGGCTGTGGGAGGACAACCTCTCCTTCGTCGGGGGCATCCAGCGGGTGTTCGCCGGCGACATCGCGCCGGACGACTCCTACTTCGTCGTCACCAGCGGTTCGGGCGGCGACCGCCCGCCGATCAACGACACCGCCATCGCGTACCCGCTCACCGGCGCCGACAACGTCCAGCCGCTCTGGGTGTCGCGGCACTTCGACAGCGTCTACTCGGTCGCCATCACCGCCACCGCCGTGTACGTCGGCGGCCACTTCAGCTGGCAGGAGTCGCCGACGTCGAACGTCCCCTGGCCCGGTCTGGACAACGTCGGCTACGGCACCGGCCAGGGCCTGAGCGGCTACGGCCTCGGCGACCAGGTGGTCCGCCGCGACCACCTCGGCGCGCTCGACCCGAAGACCGGCACCGCGCTGGAGTGGAACCCCGGCTCCAACTCGTACGAGGGCGAGAAGGCCATGCTGGCCACCGCCCGCGGTCTCCTCGTCGGCGGCGACGGCAACGTCAAGGGCGGCAAGACCGTCGGCCGGGTCGGCTTCTTCGACCTGAACACGGTGCCGGCGCCGTCGGCGGTCGACACCACGATCGTCACGCCCATCGAGGGCGCGGTGAAGCCTGCCAACGAGTCGTTCACGCTCGGCGGCCAGGCGCTCGCACCGGCCGGCGTCACCCGGGTCCAGATCGAGATCCAGAACAAGAACACCAGCCAGTACCTCCAGGACGACCTGAAGACGTGGGGCGCGTCCAACAGCATCAACGCCACGGTGGCCGCGGTGAACGCCACCTCGACGACGTGGACGCTCCCGGTGTCGCTGCCCTCCGGCGTCTACCAGATCCAGGCGAAGACGTTCGGCCGCAACAGCACCAGCGACCCCACGAAGGCGGTCAAGAAGATCGAGACGTTCCGGTTCGACGACCTGCCGCCGTCGACGCGGATCGACTCCCCGCCCGGCGGGCTGCTCGCCACGAAGACCTTCGTCGCCACCGGCACCGCCACCGACGACAAGGGCGTCAGCGCGCTGACCTACTCGTTCCGCACCCCCGACAACCGGTATCTGCAGGACGACGGGACGGTGGCGCCGGTCTACAACACCTTCCGCGGTGAGCCGGACGTGATCGGCGCCTTGTCGACCACCTGGCAGTTCGAGGTGGCCCTGCCCATCGAGGGCCAGTGGAAGATGACCGCCACCGCCATCGACACCGCCGGCCAGAGCGACCTGCGCGGCGACACCCGGGACTGGACCGTCTCGGCGACCGGTGTCCCGCCGACGGTGGCCATCACCGCGCCCGTGGCGATGACCCCGCCGACCGCGGCCGCGCCGGTCACCGTCGGGCCGGGTGGCACCATCACCTTCGCCGGCACCGCGCAGGACGACGACGCCGTCCGGTCGGTGGAGATCTACCTGCGCAACAACACCACGCGGGAGGCGCTTGCCGCCGACGGCACGTGGGGCGCCGACTCGGTGGCGGCCTACTACCGGATCTCCCCGACCAACCTCAACGCCGCGTCGTACAACTGGTCCTACACCACCGTGCCGCTCACCCCGGGCGTCTACGACTTCCGGGTACGGGCCACCGACAGCCTGGGCCTGACCACGTCGGGCACGAGCATGGGCCGGCTCACCGTCACCGCCCAGGTGCCCGGTGACGCGTTCCCCGACGGCCGGCTGAGCTTCACCGGCGTCGACCAGAACGTCGACCAGTTGCACCTGAACCTGTCCGGCACGGCGACCGACGACAAGGGCGTGCAGAGCGTCCGGGTGGCGCTGCGCGACCTGGACACCGGCCGGTACGTCCAGCCGAACGGCACCATGGCCGCCGCCTTCGCCACGGTGAACGCCACGCTGGCCGCGCCGGGCGCGACGAGCACCGCGTTCACCCTGTCGATCGACCTGCCCACCAAGGGTGAGTACAGCGTCGAGGCGTGGGCCGTCGACACGGCGGGCCAGCAGGACGGCTCGACCTCGGGCGCCACCGCGCGGTACCTGGTCTACCCGGGTGACCTCGACCCGCGGCTGGAGCCGAGCATCACCCCGGTGGAGGGCGAGGTCTACACCGGCGGCCGGATCGTGGTCTCCGGCCGGGCTGTCGACGACGTCGGGATGCTGCGGGTGGACATCCAGATCTCCAACAGCGCGGGACAGGGGATGAGCGCGGCCGGCACGTTCAGCACGCCGGGCACCCCGGGCAACTTCCCGTGGATCGCGTCCTTCCTCACCAGCCCGGGTTCTCCGGGGTCGAACTTCGCGTACACCTCGCCGGTGATCCCGGCGGGCACCTACACGGTGTCCATCCGCGGCGTCGACAACTACGGCCAGCTCCAGCAGCCGGTGCGGACCGTCTCGGTGACCGTCGGCTGAGCCCGGCCGCGGACCGGTCCGCCCCTCGGGGCCGGACCGGTCCGCGGCGCGTTCAGCGGGGCACGACGAGGCACATCCCGCCGGCCGCGGGTCCGTCCATCGTGGTCAGCGCGTCGGGCACCGCGTCGAGGCCGATGGTGCGGGTGATCAGCTCGCCGGGGCGCAGCACCCCGGCCGTGACCAGCCGGAGCAGCCCCGGATAGGCGTGCGCTGCCATGCCGTGGCTGCCCCGCAGCTCCAGCTCGTACGCGATGACCAGCTCCATCGGCAGCGCCGGGCGGCCCTGCGCGACGGGGAGCAGGCCCACCTGCACGTGCCGGCCGCGCCGGCGCAGGCTCTCGACGGACGCCACGCAGGTGGCGTGACTGCCCAGCGCGTCGAGGGAGAGGTGGGCTCCGCCGCCGGTCGCCTCCCGGACGGCCGCCGCCACCGCGCCCGGCCCGGTGAGCGCGCCGGCGTCGAGGCAGACCGTCGCCCCGAAGCGCCGGGCGAGGTCCAGCGCGCCCGGGGCGATGTCGACCGCCACCACCCGCGCCCCGCAGGCCGCCGCGATCATCACGGCCGACAGGCCCACCCCGCCGCAGCCGTGCACCGCCACCCACTCGCCCGCCGCCACCCGGCCCTGGTCGACCACGGCCCGGAACGCCGTGGCGAAGCGGCAGCCGAGCGCCGCGGCGGTCGGGTGGTCCAGCTCGTCGGGGAGCCCGACCAGGTTGACGTCGGCGTGCCGCACCACCACGTACTCGGCGAAGGAACCCCAGTGGGTGAAGCCGGGCTGCGTCTGCCGCTCGCAGACCTGCTGGTCGCCGGCCAGGCAGGCGGGACACTGCCCGCAGGCGCAGACGAAGGGCGCGGTGACCCGGTCACCGGGCCGACGGCCGCGGACGTCCGCGCCGACCGCCGCCACCACGCCCGCGAACTCGTGCCCGGGGACGTGCGGCGGGCGGATGTCCGGGTCGTGCCCCTGCCAGCCGTGCCAGTCGCTGCGGCACAACCCGGTCGCCTCGACCCGGACCACCACGCCGTCCGGCGGCGCCACCGGGTCCGGGACCTCGCGGACCTCGGGCCGGGCACCGAACTCGTCGAAGATCACGGCACGCATGCCGGCATCCTCACACGTCACCCGCGCGGGCGGTGCGGGTGGCCGCCCGATACCGCCGCTGCCCCACGGCCCCGGATGCCACCATGGGGGCGTGACCGCGCGCGGCTGGTATCTGGCGGGGGCGCCGTGGGACTGCTCGGGGCTCGGCCGGGGTGAGCGGCTCGCGCCGGCCGCGCTGCGGGCGGCGGGGCTGTCGGCGCTCGTCCCCGACGACGCCGGGGACGCCCCGATCGTCATCGACGACGACCGGCGCGACGACGCCACCGGCGTACGCGCCCTGGAACAGACCATCCGGGCGGCGACCGTGCTCGCCGACTGGCTCGACGACGCCGCCGGGCGCCGGCCCGGCCACCGGCCGCTGGTGGTCGGCGGTGACTGCAGCCTGCTGCTCGGTGTCCTGCCCTGGCTGCGGCGGGGCCGGGACCGGGTGGGGCTCTGGTTCGTCGACGGGCACCCCGACCACCTCGACGGCCCCTCCTCGCCGACGGGGGAGACCGCCGACATGGACCTGGCCCTCCTCACCGGCTCCGGGCCCGAGCGGCTCACGGCGCCGGCCGGGTCGACCGCCCCGCTCGTCGCGCCCGCCGACGTGGTGCTGGTCGGCCACCGCACCCGTGACCTCGACCCGGAGGCCGCGGCGGAGGTGGCTCGCCTGCCCGCCAGCATCCGGCGCATCGACGCCCCCGCGGTCGTCGATGCGCCGCGCCGGTGCGGGGAGCGCGCCGCGGCCCTGCTCGCCGGCGTCGACGGGGGTGTCTGGCTGCACGTCGACTGCGACGTGCTCGACCCGGCGGCCATGCCGGCCGTCAGCTACCCGGAACCCGGCGGGCCGACCCTCGGGCAGTTGGCTGACCTGTTGGCGCCACTCTTCGCCGCGCCCCGTCTGCTCGGCGTGAGCATCGCCGATTTCCGGCCCGATCTGGACCCGGACGCTGCTTACGCGGCAGCGCTGGTCGCCCTGCTGCGCGGACTCCTGTCCGGCGGGTCACCACCGCACCTCTCCCAGGACGTCGGTGCCCGCCTTACTCCCCCAGGAACTCCTCGATCACCGTGACCAGCCGCACCGGGGTCTCGTACATGGCGTAGTGGCCCGCGTTGGCGAGGACCTCGAGCCGGGCGTTGGGATAGTGGCGCAGCCAGGTCTCGCGCATCGTGTCCGCGCCCAGCGCGGGGTCGTGCTCACCGACCACGGCGAGCGCGGGCACCGGGTTGCCCTTCACCTCGTCGGTGAAGTCGGTCCGCGCCCACGCCGTGAGGTACGCGCCGAACGCCTCCGGCGTGGAGTGGTCGAGGGAGAACCGGACCATCTCGTCCAGCCAGCGGCCGGACAGCCGGTTGCCGGTGGTGAGGTCGATGATCGCGCGGCGGTTGGCCGGGTTACCGGCCGCGCCGTCGAACAGCGTCCAGCCCTGGAGGTCGAACGGCACGCCACCGGCCGGGACCGGGCTGATACCGACGAGGTGGGTCACCCGCCCGGGGGCGTCGGCGAGGACCCGCTGGGCCGCGCTGCCGCCCATGGAGTGCCCGACGACCGAGAAGGTGTCCCAGCCGAGGAGGTCGGCGAGTTCGAGGGCGTCGCGGGAGATCTCGGCGATGGTGTGCTCGCCGGCCACGCCGGTGCGCGCGCCGTAGCCCCGGTAGTCGGGGAACGCCCAGGTGAAGCGGTCGACGTCGACCAGCTCCGGCAGCGAGCCCCAGCCCTGCGCCGAGCCGAACCACCCGTGCAGGGCCAGCACCCGGTGCGGCCCGTGACCGATGGTGCGGTGGCTGATCGTCATGTCGGTGTCCCCTTCCGCGGCTGTGCAGTGGCGACAGTGAACGACCTGACGGCCGCGCGGGGGAACACCGGCGTCGGATAGGCGACGCCGCGCGCCTGCCCGAGGTGCCGTCCCGCCTCCGGCCGGAGGCGGGACGGTCACCCGGGCCCGGATCAGACCAGGCCGCCCATGGCCGGGTCGCTGATGCTGGGCTTGCCGTTCTCGACGTGACCGGCGTACCGGACCGTGAAGGCCGGGTCGGCGGAGAGGGTGACGGTCAGGTCGTACCAGCCGTGGGCGCGCGACACCGACCAGGACGGCGACGCCGTCTCGCCCGGCTTGAGCGACAGCCTCGTCCGCCGGGACGAGTAGCGGTCGGCGACGGACACCTCGACCCGCTTCGTGCCCCGGTTCACCAGGGTCAGGCCGACGTGGTGGTCACGCTCGTCGTACCGCGCCCGGACGTCGACACCGGCACCGGCGCCGCCGCTGAACCGGCGGAAGAAGCCGTTGGGGCCGTGGACCTCGAGGTCGTACCCGGCGGTGGCGTCCCAGGTGTCGCTCACCTCCCGGCCCGGCTCCACCGTGTAGGTGCGCGGCGGCTGCGCCGGGTCGGCCGAGCGGGCTCCGAACACGCCGGTGGCGCCGCCCGAGTTGCGGAAGTCGAGGTGGAACGACGTGCCGTCCGCCCGCCCGTCCACGTGCAGGGTGTACGGGATGGCCCGCGCCGGCCGTACGCCGCGTTCCTGGCGGGGCAGGCTCGGGTCGGCCGGCGGCACCGGCACCTCGTCGGGCTGGCGGGTGAGGTCGACCGGCTTGAGGTCGGCGGTGTCCGGCAGTTCGACCCGTGGCGAGGCGTTCGGGGTCCGGAAGTCGAACGCGCTGGTCAGGTCGCCGACCACCGCCCGGCGCCACGGGGTGATGTTGGACTCGACCAGGTCGGGGTTGCCCTTGGCGAACCGGGCCTCCAGGAAGCGGATGAGCGAGGTGTGGTCGAACACCTGGGAGTTGACCCACCCGCCCCGGGTCCACGGCGACACGACGATCATCGGCACCCGGATGCCGAGGCCGTACGGGCCGGCGGCGCGCCGCCCGTCGCCGGGGAAGATCTCGTTCGTGGTGGGCACCGTGGACAGGCCCTCGGCACGGCTCTGCGGCGGCGTCGGCGGCACCACGTGGTCGAAGAAGCCGCCCTCCTCGTCATACGTGATGAACAGCGCCATCCGGCTCCACACCTCAGGGTGGCTAGCCAGGATGTCGACGACCTGCGACATGTACCAGGCGCCGTAGTCGGGGCCCCAGTTCGGGTGCTCGCTGTAGGCCTCCGGCGCGACGATCCAGGACACCTGGGGCAGCGTTCCGTTCTCGACGTCCCGGCGGAAGTCGGCCAGCAGCGCCTCGGGGGAGCGGTCCTGCCCCAGGATCTCGGTGCCGGTCTTCGCCCGGTCCGCGAGCGGCGTGCCGGGCCGCGCGTTCTGGTACTGGTGGAAGTAGAGCAGCGAGTTGTCGCCGTAGTTGCCGATGAACGGGTCCCCGGTCCAGCCCCAGTAGCCCTCGGCGGTCAGCCCCAGGCCGGTGTCCTGGTAGACCTTCCAGGACACGCCGGCGCGCTCCAGCCGCTCCGGGTAGGTCGACCAGTCGTAGCCCGCCTCGGCGTTGTCGATGACCGGGCCGCCGCCCTTGCCGTCGTTGCCGACCCAGCCGGTCCACATGTGGTAGCGGTTGGGGTCGGTCGAGGCCAGCACCGAGCAGTGGTAGTTGTCGCAGACGGTGAAGGCGTCCGCGAGGGCGAAGTGGTAGGGCAGGTCGCCGCGGGTGTGGTGGGTCATGGTGACCACGCCCTTGTTGGGCACCCACCGGTCGTAGCGGCCACCGTTCCAGGCGCCGTGCGTGTCGGTCCACCCGTGCGGCGGGTCGGGCAGGAAGGTCTGCCCGAGGTCCGGCACCTCGGGCCGGAAGGGGAGCAGGTCGGCGGGGCCGTTCGGCTGGTGCCAGACGCTCCGGCCGGACGGCAGCGTCACCGGGTGCGGGTCCCCGAAGCCGCGGACGCCGCGCAGGGTGCCGAAGAAGTGGTCGAAGGAGCGGTTCTCCTGCATGAGGAAGATGACGTGCTCGACGTCCTCGATCGAACCGGTCCGGTTGTTCGCCGGGATGGCGAGGGCCTTGCTGAAGTCCACCGGCAGGGCGGCCGCCGCCACCGGAGCGCTCATCATCTTCAGGAATTTCCGACGGTCGACATGTGCCATGACTGAACCCACCTGACTGACGCCGAACGATTGGCGGGTGCACGCTATTGGCGCCAGATGGACCTGACGTGTCGGGAACGCGAGCGTTGTGCCAACGCCGGTCGAGCCGCCGGCCGGTGCGGGTGGTCAGTAAGATCCACACACCCTGGCGAGCCCTCGCCTCCGCCCCTTCCGGAGCCCGCATGTCCGAGCCGCAGGACACCACCGTTCCCGACGTACCCGAGGTCACCCGGCTCCGGCGGCGCTGGCTGCTGCCGGCGGCCGGGCTCGCCGCGGCCCTCGCGGTGGCGTTCGCCATGGTCGTCGGGACCGGGCCCGAACCGGAGCGGCCGGCCACCCGGACCGTCGCGGCGCCGACCTCACTGCCGCCGACCACCACGGCCCCCACCGCGAGCGCCGCTCCGGTCCCGACGGTCGTCCCGACCCCGACGGCGACGCCCACCCGCGCGGCACCCCCGACGCGGCGGCCGGCGCCGGCCCGGTCGAGCGCGGGTACCGCCCCGCGACCTCGCGCCACGAGCAGCAGCCCCAGGGCCGGCTGCACCCCGGCCGGCGTGGTGGACGTGGTGCAGGTCTTCACCTACGGCGAGGTGAAGGTCGCGGCCCGGACCGACGGCGAATCGTCCGATCAGCTCTGCCCGGGCGAGCGCATCCGGGTCTTCTGGGCCACCTACCGCCGCACCGCGGACGGCGGCGCGACGCTGTACCGGTCCCAGGTGCGCTACCTCGACCGGTCGTCGCCGACCTGGACCATGCACCTTGCCCTGCCCGGCACCTGCGGGCCCTGGTACGTGGCGTCCGGGTCCTGGAGCATTCCCCAGACGTTGAAGCCGGGCGGGGTGCCGTTCGGCGGCGGCAAGCTGAACTGGGAGACCGGCGAGAACTGCTGACCGGTCCGGCGGAGCGGAAGGGCGGGCTCGCCGCCCACATCACCGCAGCGGGCCGTCTCCCGGGCCGTTCGGGTCGTCGACCAGGTGCATGGCGGCCTCCTCGGCGCTGGCCGCGCCCCCGTCGATGCCGGCGTCCCAGGCGACCGCGTCCGCCTGCTCGTCCTCGCCGAAGCCCGCGTCCTCGGCCACCAGGCGTCCCGTCCGGGCCTCCCGCTCGTAGCCCCGGCGGGTCAGCTCGTCCTCGTCGTCGCCCACCTCGGCGTACGGGTCGATGTCCGGTTCCTCCTGGGCGAGCAGTTGCGCAAGGGACTCGCCGGCCCGCTCCTCGGCAGGCGTGGTGCCGAACCGGTTCGCCGCCGTCCAGTGGTCGGTGGCGACGATGCCGGTGTCGAGGGGATCACCGACCCGGTCGTCGTCGAGGGTGTCCGAGGCGTCCAGGACCCCGTCGTCCTCCGCCACGTTCCACTCGTCGGCGATGTCCGTCCGCTCGGTCTGGCTCACGGCAATCCTCCCTTGGTCGACGCCCGGCCCTGCCAGCCCAGCCTAGAACCCTCGCCACCAGCGGCGACGACCGCGGGGGACCCGGTCACAACCGCCGGCCCCGGGCGTCGCGGGCGACGATCCCGTCCAGGGGCCTGGCGGGGGCCAGCACCCCCGGGTCGAACCAGAAGATCACCAGTTGCGGGTCCTCGCTCCATCGGGCCAGCCGGGCCTCGACCTGGCGGCCGTCGACGGTGCCGACGATCCGTGCGGCCGGCCCGACGAAGTAGCCGAAGGTGGGTACCGGGGTGACGGAGGGCACCCGCCCCTGCGGGTCGTAGCCGATCTGGTGGAAGCCCGGCCGGCGGTCGCTGCCCGCCACGTCGTTGACCAGGTAGTCGGTGGTCAGCTCGCCGGTGGGGGAGCGCCGGCCGGCGACCAGGCCGATCGTCACCCCGGGCAGCTCGGGCACGTCGACCGGAACGACGTAGAAGACCCGCTCGTCGTCGCCGTACCGGATGCCGGTGCCCACCACGGCCCCGACCGGCCGGGGCTCCGCCTGTCCGGGGGTCGTGGTCGGGCTGGGTCCGGCGGCCGCCGTGGCGGCGACGACGGGCGCGCTGGCGACCGGGCCGGGCCGGGCCGGCTCCGGCGGGCGTGTCCGCGCCACGGCGCCGATGCCGATGACCAGCGCCGCCACCGCCACGGCCACCGCACCGGTTCCGGCGACCTGCCGGCGGCGGCGGACCCGCCGGCCCTCCCGCATGATGCCGGCGAGGTCGAGACCGCTCCGGTCGGCCCGCTCGGTCGCGCGCATGACGCGCCGCAGCTCGTCCACCTCGGTCATCGCCGCGCCTCCTGCGGCTCTCGCGCGGCGAGGCCCGCGGTGCGCAGCTTCTCCAGCGCTCGGGAGGAGGTGCTCTTGACGGTCCCCACCGAGACGTCGAGTTCGCGGGCCACCTGGGCCTCCGGCAGGTCGAAGTAGTGGCGCAGGACGACGACGGCGCGTTCGCGCGCGGTGAGCGTGCCGAGGATGGCGAGCAGCCAGCGCCGGGTGGCCACGTCTTCTGCCACGTCGCCGCCGTGCGCCTCCGGCAGGTCCTCGGTGGGGTACTCCCGGATCGGCCGCCGCCAGGTGTCGACGAGGTGGTTGACCAGCACCGACCGCGCGTAGCCGTAGGGGTCGCCGCCGCGGATCCGGGACCACGAGGCGTAGGTGCGGACCAGCGCGGTCTGGGCCGCGTCCTCGGCCTGGTGATGGTTGCCGGTCATCAGGAAGGCGGCGTGCACCAGCCGCGCGGACGCCGCCGTGGCGAACTCGACGAACTCCGCGTCACCCCGGGCCATGCCCGCCCTCTCGACATCTCACCTGGGACAGGACGGGTGAGGCGGGGGAAAGGTTGAGTCCCGCCCGGATCAACTTTGTCATCGGGCCGCCCGTCCTCCTCCCTGCGCACCACCGGCGACGGCGAGGGGAGAGAAGAGGATGGGGACGAGCGTGGGCCGGGCCCGCGGTGGCGGGACGATGCTACTGCTGGCCGCGCTGCTGTCCGGCTGCGCGCCGTCCGCCGCCGGAGAGACCGCCGCCCCGCCACCCGGTGGCCCGGCCACCGTGCCGGCGGCGGCACCCGTCCGGCAGCGCCCGGTCCGGATCACCTATCCCGGCCACGGCCACGGCCGGTGGCGGTTCGCCGCCGCCGAGCCCGTTATCCCGGGGGGTACGCGCACGCTGCTGCGCTACCGCGTCGCGGTGGAGGGCGACATCGGCGGGGTGCCGCCCGCCGACTTCGCCGCGGAGGTCACCCGTACCCTGGCCGACCCGCGGGGCTGGACCGCGGACGGCAGGCTGGCCCTGCGCCGGGTCGGGCGGGACCAGGCCGCCGACTTCACGATCTACCTCGTCACCCCGGGCACCCGGGACGAGCTGTGCCAGGACGGGCCGGACGGCTACACCTCCTGCCGGCGCGGTGACCGGGTGGTGCTCAACGTCGCCCGCTGGGCCACCGGCGCGCCGGGCTTCGGGGCGAGCCTGGCCACCTACCGCCGGTACATGGTCAACCACGAGGTCGGCCACCGGCTCGGCCACGGGCACGAACGCTGCCCGGGGCGGGGCCGGCCGGCGCCGGTGATGCAGCAGCAGACCCTGGGCCTGCACGGCTGCACGCCGAACGCGCTGCCCTACCCGCACGGCCGGCGCTACGCGGGTCCGCTGGGTGCGTACGCCGACCAGGTGCCACCCGCCGAGCGCGGCCGGCCCGGGTGAGCGGGGCCGGGACGGCGCGTGGTGGGGATCGGCCGGCGGGGGTGCTTTAGTAGACGCCATGCCCAACCCCGCGATCCTCACCGTCGACGACGACCCGGCCGTCTCCCGGGCGGTCGCCCGCGACCTCCGCCGCCGCTACGGCGACCGCTACCGGGTGGTGCGGGCCGACTCGGCCGAGGCGGCGCTGGACGCGCTGCGCGAGCTGAAGCTGCGCGGCGAGCAGGTGGCGGTGCTGATCGCCGACTACCGGATGCCGCAGATGAACGGCATCGAGTTCCTCGAGGCCGCCATGGACCTCTTCCCGGCCGCCCGCCGGGTGCTGCTCACCGCGTACGCCGACACCGACGCCGCGATCAACGCGATCAACGTGGTCGACCTCGACCACTACCTGCTCAAGCCCTGGCACCCGCCGGAGGAGAAGCTCTACCCGGTGCTGGACCAGCTGCTGGCGGCGTGGACGGCCAGTGCGGCCACGGCCACCGCCGACCTGCGGGTGGTCGGGCACCGCTGGTCGGCCCCCTCGTTCAAGGCCCGCGACTTCCTGGCCCGCAACCTGGTGCCGTTCCGCTGGGTGCTCGCCGACGAGCCGGAGGGCGCCGAGCTGCTGGCGGCGGCCGGGGTGACGGCGAACGACGTACCCCTGGTGGTGACGGCCGACGGCAAGTCGCTGGTGCAGCCGACGACGGCCGACCTGGCCGCGCAGGTGGGGCTGGCCACGACGCCGGCCGCGGACTTCTACGACCTGGTGGTGGTCGGCGCGGGCCCGGCCGGGCTCGGCGCCGCCGTCTACGGCGCCTCGGAGGGGCTGCGGACGGTGCTGATCGAGCGGCGGGCCACCGGTGGCCAGGCCGGGCAGAGCAGCCGGATCGAGAACTACCTCGGCTTCCCGGACGGGGTCTCCGGCGCGCAGCTGACCGACCGGGCCCGCCGGCAGGCGCTGCGGTTCGGCGCCGAGCTGCTCAGCGCCCGCGAGGTGGTGTCGCTGGAGGACGCCGGCGCGGCGCGGGTGCTGCGGTTCGCCGACGGCAGCAGCGTCGCGGCGCACACGGTGGTGCTGGCCACGGGCGTCTCCTACCGGATGCTGCCCGCGCCGGGGCTGGCCGAGCTGACCGGGCGGGGCTGCTTCTACGGCTCGGTGGCCAGCGAGGCGCCGAGCTGCTCGGGGCAGGACGTCTACATCGTGGGCGGGGCGAACTCCGCCGGGCAGGCCGCCGTGCACTTTTCCCGGTACGCCCGCCGGGTGCACCTGCTGATCCGCGGCGACGACCTGACCCGGTCGATGTCCAGCTACCTGATCGAGCAGATCGCCCGGATCGACACCATCGAGGTCCACCCGCACACCGAGGTGGTCGGCGGCGCCGGTCAGGAGCACCTGGAGGAGGTGACCCTGCGTGACACCCGCACCGGCGAGACGCGGCGGGCCGACACCTCGTGGCTGTTCGTGTTCATCGGTGCGGAGCCGCACACCGACTGGCTCGACGGCGCGGTCGCCCGGGACAGCCGCGGCTTCGTCCTCACCGGGCCGGACCTGACCCGGGGCGGCCGCCGGCCGGCCGGCTGGGCCCTGCCGCGCGACCCGTACCACCTGGAGTCCAGCATGCCCGGCGTCTTCGCGGCCGGTGACGTGCGGGCCGAGTCGGTGAAGCGGGTGGCCTCGGCCGTGGGCGAGGGCGCCATGGCGGTCTCGCTCGTGCACCGTTACCTGGAGGCACAGTGAGCGCGAGGAGTGAGCCGGGTTTGCGAGCCCCGCAGTCGCGAACCGAGGAGGCACAGTGACCACCGAATCCGACCGGCTCACCCCGGACGAGCTGCGGCGCCTCTTCCTCTTCGAGTCGCTCACCCCCGAGCAGCTCGCGCACCTGGCCGAGCACGGCCGGGTGGAGCGGCGGCGGGCCGGCGAGGCGGTCTACGTCGAGGGTGAGCAGGCGAGCTGCTTCTACGTGCTGCTCGACGGCACCGTGACCCTGCACCGCCGGGTCCAGGGCGACGACGTGGAGGTGAGCCGCACCAGCCAGCCGGGCGTCTACGGCGGCGCCATGCAGGCGTACGTGGGCGACCTGGCCGAGCAGCGCTACCTCAACAGCCTCTTCGCGGTGACCGACAGCAAGGTCTTCGCGCTCCCCGCCCAGATCATCGCCGACGCGATGCGCACCTGGTTCCCGATGGCCACCCACCTGCTGGAGGGCCTGTTCGTGGGGATGCGCAACACGCAGACCATCGTCGGTGAGCGGGAACGGCTGCTGGCCCTGGGCGCCCTCTCGGCGGGGCTCACCCACGAGCTGAACAACCCGGCGGCAGCCGCCGTACGGGCCACCTCGGCGTTGCGCGGCCGGGTCGCCAAGATGCGGCACAAGCTCGCCATGATCGCCGACGGCCGGCTCGACGGCCGGCGCCTGCACGACCTCGTGTCCCTGCAAGAGGAGGCCGTGAAGCGGGCCGCCGCCGCGCCGGCACTGTCCCCGCTGGCGGCCAGCGACGCCGAGGACGAGCTGGCCGACTGGCTCGACGAGCACGGCGTCCGGGGCGCCTGGGAGCTGGCCCCGGCACTGGTCGCGGGGGGCATCGACAGCGGCTGGCTGGACCAGGTCGACGCCGCGGTGGGCGCCGAGGACCTGGAGTCGGCGATCCACTGGATCACCTACACCATCGACACCGAGCTGCTGATGGGCGAGATCGACGACGCGGTCACCCGGGTCTCCGGGCTGGTCGGCGCCGCGAAGCAGTACTCCCAGCTGGACCGGGCGCCCTACCAGACGGTGGACGTGCACGACCTGCTCGACGCCACCCTGGTCATGCTCCAGGCCAAGATCCCGCCCGGGGTGCGGGTGGTGAAGGAGTACGACCGGAGCGTGCCGGCCGTCCCCGCGTACGCGGCCGAGCTGAACCAGGTCTGGACCAACCTCATCGACAACGCGCTCGGCGCGATGGCCGGCGACGGCACGCTGACCATCCGGACCGGCCGCAAGGAGGACCGGCTCGTCGTGGAGGTCGGCGACACCGGCGGCGGGATCCCGCCCGAGATCCGGCCGCGTATCTTCGAGCCGTTCTTCACCACGAAGCCCGTCGGCGAGGGCACCGGCCTCGGGCTGGACATCTCCTACCGGATCGTCGTCAACAAGCACCACGGGGACATCCGGGTGCGGTCGGAGCCGGGCGACACCCGGTTCGTCGTCCTGCTGCCGCTGGCGCCGGCCTGACCGGTCGCGTCAGAACAACGTCGACGGGGCGACCGGCGCCGGCTCGGGCAGGGGCGCGACCTCGGGCAGGCGCGCCCGGACCTGGTCGTGGAAGCGGCGGGCGAGGTCGGGCGCGTCGGCGTTGTCCGGCGTGTGCACGAAGACCGTCGGCGAGCGGCCCTCCCGCAGCCAGCCGGTCACCACGTCGAGCCACGGCTGCCAGCCCTCGACCGTCCGCGCCGGGTCGTCCCGGCCGAGGTAGCGGACGATCGGCCGGTCGGTCAGCGCGTGCGTCCGCAGCGGGGTGCGCGGCTTCTTCAGCCAGGCGTCCCGCTCCGCGTCGCTGGTCGGCGGGGTGCGGAAGAACGCGGTGGTGTCGAAGGGGATCCACTCGGCGCCGGACCGGGCGAGCGCCTGCTCCAGAGCGTGCACCGCGCCGGGGTCGGTGAAGAAGGCGGGGTGGCGGACCTCGACGGCGTACCGGTGGGTGGCGGGCAGGTCGCGCAGGAAGCGGTCCAGCGCGGGCACGTCGCCGGGGCCGAACGAGGCGGGCAGCTGCACCCAGAGGGCGTGCGCCCGCGGACCGAGGGGCTCGACGGCCGCCAGGTAGGCCCGCAGCTCCGCGTCGGCGCCGGTGAGCCGGCGCTCGTGCGTCACGACCTTCGGCAGCTTGGGCACGAAGCGGAAGTCGGGTGCGGTCTGTCGGGCCCAGGACGCCACCGTCTCCGGGCTCGGGGTGGCGTAGAAGGTGGTGTTCCCCTCGACCGCCGTGCACCACTCGGCGTAGGCGCGCAGCCGCTCGTGCGCCGGCAGCGGGTGCGCCAGGAACCGCCCCTGCCAGGCCCGGTGTGTCCACATGGCGCAGCCCACGTGCAGCCGCATCCGGTTCCTCCCACCCCTCGACGGCCCGGCGCGGCACCCGCGCCGCGGCACACGGTATCCGGCCCGCGGGCGCCCGCCGGGTTCGGCCGGGCCGGGAGCGGGCAGGAGGGAGCACGGAGGTGATCGACGTGGTCGACGGGGAAGGCGTGCCGAGGTTGTGCCAGGTGGTGCTGGACTGCACCGACGCGCGGGCGCTGGCGGAGTTTTACCGGTCGCTGCTGGGCCTGGTCTACCGGCCCGGTGACGAGCTGCCGGAGCCGGGCCGGGTGGACGAGCGGGGTCGCGACTGGCTCGTGCTGAGGACTCCGGAGGGCACCCCGCAGATGGCCTTCCAGCAGGTCGATCGGCTGCCCGCCGCGACCTGGCCGGCGGGGGAGGTGCCGCAGCAGCTGCACCTCGACCTGACCGTGCCGTCGGTCGAGGAGCTGGCCGTGCAGCACGAGCGCGTCCTGCGGCTCGGCGGTCGCCTGCTGCGGGACCGCAGCGACGACCCCGACGAGCCGCTGCGGGTGTACGCCGACCCGGCCGGCCACCCCTTCTGCGTCTTCGTCTCCTGAGCCGGATGGCCCGCCCGGTCCCGGCGCCCTCAGCCGCGGCCGCCGCCGTCGGCGAGCAGCCGCCCGGCGGTCCGGCGGCGTTGCTGCTTCACGAGGTAGAGCCGCTGGTCGGCGACGTGCAGCAGCTTGTCGAGGGTGTCACCGTCGTGGGGTGCGGTGGCCGAGCCGATGCTGACGCCGGCCAGCCCGCGTACCGCCGCCTCGATCCGGGCCGCCGCGGCCCGCGCCGCTTCCCGGTCGGCGTCGGACAGCACCACCACGAACTCGTCGCCGCCGATCCGGGCGAGGGCGTCCTCGGCCCGCAGCGCGTTCCGGGTGGCCGCCACCACCCGGCGGAGCAGGTCGTCGCCCGCGGCGTGCCCGAGGCGGTCGTTGACCAGCTTGAAGTCGTCCAGGTCGAGGCAGAGCAGCGACGGGCCGGGCCGGCAGCCGGCGTGGAACAGGAACGTCGCCAGCTCGGCCAGGCCGCGCCGGTTCAGCGCGCCGGTGAGCGGGTCCAGCGACGCCAGCGCCCGCAGCTGGGAGCGCTGCCGGGCGAGGGCCCGGGTCTGCGTGGCGCAGACCGAGGCCAGGACCAGCATGCCGGCCAGGTAGACGAACACGTGACCGGCGGGCGGCGGCGGCCCCGCCACGGCGACCACGAGGTACGACCCGACGGTCAGCACCTCCAGCCCCACCATGAGCCGCAGGTGCGGGGTGTAGCCGGCGACGAACACGGCCGTGGTCACGAACCCCAGCGCGGCCGGCGAGGTCACGCCCCCGTCCCAGTACGCGCCGAGCGCCGCCATGACCAGCGTGATCATCAGGAGGGTGAACGAGACCCGGTAGCCGGAGGCCTTGGTGGTCACCCGGGTGGCGGCCCACGTGCCGACGACGCCGGCGGCCAGGCCGCAGCCGTACACGGTGAACATCAGTTCCCGGTTCGGCGCGGTGAGGGTCAGGAGGCAGTAGACGACGGCGACCGCGTGGGAGACCGCGTGCAGCGCCGCGCTGAGCAGCGTGCGGCGGCGGCGCTCCCTCATCCCACCGTCCACCGTGCCCCCGACCCCGGGCCGCGCGCGCCGGTGCGGGCACGACGTCGTCGCGCCGGTGCGATCGCGCCGACCGCCGGTGTGGACGCCACTCGGATGAGGCAGCTCACCACGGGCAAATTCAATGACCTGCGTCAACCGACAGTCAAGAGACGAGTCGTTAACGAGCTGTTCATATTACGCACCGGAGCGGCCGGGTGACTCTACTGTGCTCGCGGTCCCGGCCGGGCTGACCGCGTCCGCCTGATCCGTCACGGCCGTCAGGAGGGCGATCAGTGCGGGACCGGGCGGCGTGTCCCGGGTGACGGCGACCAGGCGGCGCCTGATCGCGACTTCGGCGACGTCGCGGACGGCCAGGGCGGGGTCGCCGGCGGGCAGGGTCAGTGCCGGCATCAGGGCGACCGCGGCCCCGGCGCGGACGAGTTCGAGTTGGACGTCGGCGTCGCTGCAACGATGCCGCACGTCGGGCTCGTATCCGCCGAGGGACCGGCAGGTCCCGACGATCATGGCGTGGTGTCCGGTGCCCTCGGCGGAAGCGGCCCAGACCTCGGACCGGAGCTCGGCGACCGCGACGGGTCCGCCCGACCGGGCCAGCGGATGCGCCGCCGGCACCACGATCTTCAGCGGCTCTTCGAGCAGGAGCGTGAAGCGCAGCCCGGCCGGGCGGGGCCGGGGATGACCGTCGTACTCGTCACCGATGACCAGGTCGACCGCGCCCAGCCGCAGACCCGGCAGGGACTGTTCGAGTTCGAGTTCGAAGATCTCCACGCGGACCCGTGGGTGATCGGCTCTCAGGCGGGCCAGCGCCGGGACCAGCAGGCGACGGGCCGCCGACTGCAGACCTCCGGCGCGCACGGTGCCACGGATGTCACCGGTCAACGCGGCCAGGTCGGCTTCGGCCGCCTCGGCCGCCGACAGCAGTACGCGCGCGTGCTGAGCCAGCAGGTGCCCGGCGTCGGTGAGCCGCACACCCCGCCCGGCCTTCTCGAACAGCCGGGCACCGACCTCCTTCTCGAGGATGGCGAGCTGCTGGGACACCGTGGAGGGGCTGTAGTCCAGCGCCGCGGCGACCGCGGCCAGGGTGCCGCGCTCCTCGAACTCCCGCAGGAACCGCAGCCGCCGAAGGTCCAACCCGGTCATGCGGGAATCCTAACGAGTCAGCTCCAAGAATCATCGCTGGATCCGAAGGGTTCGGTCGCTGATCCTGGTGTCATGGGTCCAGCACTGTGCCTTCTGTCCGCCGCGGCCTTCGGTGCCATGGCGATCTTCGGCAAGCTCGCGTACGACACCGGGGTCTCGCCCGGTGCGCTGCTGCTGGTCCGCTTCACCCTGGCCGCCGTGCTGCTGGGGGTGGTCCTGCTGGTGCGGCCGGGCCTGCGTCGCGCGGCGACGGATCAGCGCGGTAACGCCCCGGCCGGGCGGCCGGCGAGGACGCGCGGCCGTGTTCTGGCCACCGCCCTCGGGCTGGGCGCCATCGGCTACGCCACGCAGGCGAGCCTGTTCTTCTCCTCGCTGGAGCTGATGGACGCCTCGCTGCTGGCCTTGATCCTCTACACCTACCCGGTCCTGGTCACCGTCGGCGCGGTCCTGCTGGGCCGGGACCGGCTCACCCCGCGGCGCGCCGCCGCGCTGGTGGCCGCGTCGGGCGGCACGCTGCTGGTCCTGCTCGGCGCCGGTGGCGTGAGCTTCCACCCGCTCGGGGCGCTGCTGGCCTTCGGCTCCGCGATCACCTACACGATCTACATCCTGGTCGCCGACACCGTCGTGCACCGGCTGGCACCGGTGGCGCTGTCCGCGCTGGTGATGGCCGGTGCCGCCGGCAGCCTCGGCGGCCGTGCCCTGCTCACCGGCGGGGTCGACCTCGGCTTCGGGGCGTGGGGATGGTTCTGGCTGGCCTGCATCGCCGTGGTCTCCACCGTCGTGGCGATGCTCGCCTTCTTCGCCGGCCTGAAGCGGACCGGCCCGTCGACCGCCGCCATCCTCTCCACCTTCGAGCCCGTCGTCACCGCCGCCCTGGCCACGCTCACCCTCGGCGAGACCCTGACCCCGATGCAGTTGGCCGGCGGCGCACTGGTGCTGGCGTCCGTCGCCGTCCTTCAGCTCCGGCCCGGCCGGACACGAACCGGGACCCCGCCCCTCGGGGTGTCCGACCGGGCCGACGCCGGGAGGCATCCGGTGCCGCAGCCGGCGCGGGACGCCCGCAGCGAACCGACGGCGGTCGCGCACTAGGCCGACGGCGCTCACCGTCGTTCGGGTCAGACGCCGGACGGCCAGGTCTCGGGCTCGGCGGTCGCCGGCCGGACGGGCAGGGGCCGGACCGCCCGGGAGGTGTCGAACCAGCAGAAGGCGTCGTAGCGGTCGCCGAGCACCGTGGGCACGTAGTTGCCCGGACTCTCCCGCTGCGGGCGGTAGACCACGCCGATGGCCCGGTGGTCGATCTCGTGGGTCAGCAGGTCGGGCCGGCCGTCGCGGGGGAAGACCAGCAGGGCCTGGTCCGGCGCGGCGGCGTGCAGGGCCTCCTCCAGCGAGTACCGGCGCGCCGGCGGAACGGTCATCGTCTCCATGGGCGCGCCCCAGGCCGCGCCGGCCGTCACCGTGCCGGAGTGGGTGCCGAACCCCACCAGCACCACCCGCTCCGGGCCGTACCGCTCCCGTGCGAGCTGCCCGATGTTGACTTCGCCCGCGTCAACCATGTCGGTGGCCCGGGCGTCCCCGACGTGGGTGTTGTGCGCCCAGACCACCGCCCGGGACCCCGGGCCGTAGTGGTTGAGGAGCCGGGCCAGGGTGTCGTCCATGTGCCGGTCGCGGACGTTCCACGACTCCCGTCCGCCCCGGATCATCGCCCGGTAGTAGCGCTCGGCGCCGGCCACCACCTCGGCGTTCTGCCAGGCGCCGAAGCGCTCCAGCCGGTCGGCCACCGCCGCCCGCTCACGGAGCCCGGCCAGCAGCGCGACCACCTCCTCCGCACACCGGTGCGGGACCAGGCGGGTGGCGAGCGCGTACCGCTGCGGGTCCTCGTCGTAGGGCTCGAAGCAGCGGTACGCGGCCAGCGCGGCCGGCACCTGCCCGGGATCGTGCTCCCGCAGCCAGGTGAGGATCTCCCGCAGCGACTCCCACAGCGAGTAGACGTCCAGGCCGTGGAAGCCGACCCGGTCGGCCTCGTCCACCCGCGCGTTGCGGTCCCGCAGCCAGCGGGTGAAGTCCACGACCTCCTCGTTGGCCCACATCCAGGTCGGCCACCGTTCGAACGCGGCGAGGGCCGCACGCGGGTCGGCCGGGGCCTCGGGGCGGCAGCGGACGCTGCGGTCCACCCGGTCGCAGTCGGGCCAGTCGCCCTCCACGGCGACGAACGAGAAGCCCCGCTCCTGTACGAGCCGGCGGGTGACCGCCGCCCGCCAGGTGTAGAACTCGTGCGTGCCGTGGGTGGCCTCGCCGAGCATCACGACCCGGGCGTCGCCGACCCGGTCCAGCAGCGCGTCCAGGCTGCCCGGGTCGGTCAGCGGCGCCGCCAGCGCGGCCACCTCGTCGTCGTAACGTCCCACCCCGGCGCGGTACCCGCTGCCGCCGGCGACATGCCGCCGCCCGGGTCACGCGTCGGCGTCCCTGCGGGTGGCGGGACGCCGATCCCGCCGTGGGCCGGCCCCTTTCCGGGTGACGATGGGCCGCATGGGGCTTCGGGCGGGCGGCGGTCAGGACCTGCTGCAGCGGCGCGAGGACGTGCGGCAGGCCAACTTCCTGGAACTGTTCGTCGACCTGGTGCTGGTGTTCGCCCTGTCCGGCGTGGTGAGCCGCGTGGTCCGCGACATCACCGCCGACGACCCGGTCGTCCGCTGGCGATCGTTGACCTACCTGCTGGTGCTGGCCATGCCGCTGATCTGGTTGTGGATCACCACCGCACACATCACCAGCTGGTTCGACCCCCGCCGCCGAAAGATCCAGTGGCTGGTGCTGGCCAGCGCCTTCGGCCTGCTGCTCATGGCGGCGTCCCTGCCGGCCGCCTTCGTCGGCCGCGGCCTGGCCTTCGTGCTGCCGTACGTGATCCTGCAGTGCGGCCGACCGCTGGTCCTCCTGCCGGGCCTGCGCGGCCACCCCCTCGGCCGGCTCTACGTGCGCTCGATGCTCTGGTGCGGCGGCACGGCGGTGCTCTGGTTCGGTGGAGCGGCGGTCAGCGGCGGCGCGCGGGCCGCGCTGTGGGGGATCGCCGTGACCGTGGACATCGTCACCGCGCAGCTCCGGTGGCCGGTGCCGGGAATGGACCGCCCGCCGATCAGCGCGTGGGCCATGGACAGCGGGCACCACCTGCCGGAGCGCTACCAGCAGCTGCTGCTGATCGCCCTCGGCGAGTCCGTCCTCGCGGTCGGCGTCACCTTCAGCGACCAGCGGATCGGCCTGGAGACCGGTGCCACGCTGGTGATCGCGTACCTCTCGACCGTGCTCATGTGGCGCATCTACTTCTACCGGTCCGGGCAGGTTCTCGCCGAGGCCGTGGCCGCGGCCGGGGACCGGCTCGCCGCCGGGCGCGCCACCGGTGTCGCGCACATCGTCATGGTGATCGGGATCGTGGCCACCGCCGTCGGCTTCGAGGTCGTCATGACGCATCCCGCCGGGCGGAACGAGCCGGCCTGGCTGGCCGCGATCCTCGGCGGCCCGGCGATCTTCCTGTACGGCCGCATCCGACTGGAGCGGGTGGTGTTCGACCGGCTCTCGATCCGGCGGGTCGTCGCCATTGCCGGCCTGGTGGTCGCCGCGGCACCCCTCTCCTTCGCCGCGCCGCTGGTCGCCGCGGTCGTGGCCCTGCTGGTCCTGCTGGGTGTCGCCGTCGCCGACGCCCGGCACGCCGCCGGCCGACCGCTGGAGCGGCCGTCCCCGGCCCACTGACGCGCCGATGGGCCGTTCCCGCGCCCGGCGTGGCTGGCTAGGCTGCCCGCATGGCAGACGAGGCCGTGCCGCGCGCGCCCGCCGAGCCGGCCGAACCGCCGATCGCCGCCCTGCCGTCCCCGGCGATCGCCGAGCCGGTGGTGGCGGCGGTCCGGCAGGTGCTGGCGGGGATCCCGGCGGGCTGCACCTGGCTGCTGCCGGTGCGGGGGCCGGACGGCACGGTCGTCGACTTCCTGGTCGCCGCCACCAGCGCGCAGGGTCGCGACGTCCACGGCCGGGGCACCGGGCGGGTCGGCCATCCACTCAGCGCGCTGTATCCCCGCATGGTCGCCGGCCCGCTGTGGCAGGCGTACCACGAGGTGCTGGCCACCGGCGAGCCCGCGCACCTGCCCGACTTCCGGTACGCCGGCCACGGCGCGGGTGTCGTCACCGACTCGGTCTTCGACGTGAGCGTGCACCGGGTGCTGGGCGGCCTGCTGGTCTGGTGGCAGCGGCTGGACGAGCACCGGCTCCGGTTGGCCCGCACCGAGCTGCTGGGCAGCCTGGGCTGGGCGGAGTACGACCTGGTCACGGGCCGCAGCGACTGGTCCCCGGGGATGTACCGCATCTTCGAGCGGGATCCGGCGCTGGGGCCGATGTCCCGGGCCGACCAGGCCGCCGCGCTCCTGCCCGACGACCAGGGCCTGCGCGAGACCGCCTGGCAGACGCTGGACAGCGGCGCGGCGTCGGACGTCACGGTGCGGTTCCGCGCGGCCGGCACCGTGAAGCACCTGCGGATCCTGTCGGACGTGGCCCGCGACGAGGGCGGCGCGCCCGTCAAGATCTATGCGGTGGTCCAGGACGTGACCGCGCGGGAGGACTCGCGGAGCGCCATCGGGCAGCTGCGCGACCAGCTGCGGACCCGGGAGACGACCGCGCTGGCCGAACACCGCCTCGCCGGCCAGCTCCAGAACCTCATCCAACCGGTGCCCCGCGAGCCGGTCACCCTGGCCGGCCTGGAGGTGCTGGTCGGATACCTGCCGGCGGAGAGCGCGCTGCGGGTCGGCGGCGACTGGTACCACGCCGAGACGCTGGCGGACGGGTCGGTCGTGCTGGCGGTCGGCGACGTGGCCGGGCACGGGCTGGAGGCGGCCAGCGGCATGGCCCACCTGCGCTTCGCGCTGGTCGCCTGGCTCTCGATCGGCATCCACGATCCGGCGGCGCTGCTCGGGCACATGAACCGGCTCTGCGGCCAGCTGGCCGTCACCGGCACCGCGGTGATCGCGGTCTTCGACCCGGCCACCCGGCAGCTGACCTGGGCCCGGGCCGGGCACCCGCTGCCGATGCTGTCCCGGTCGGGCGCGACCGGCGACCTCGGCCGGCCCGCCGGGATGCTGCTGGGCGCCGACCCCGCCGCCCGCTACCCGGTCGTCACCGCCGAGCTGCGCGGTGACGACGTGCTGCTGCTCTACACCGACGGGCTGGTGGAACGCCGCGCCGGTAACCCGGAGGACCGGCTGGCGGCGGTGCGGTCGGCCCTGTCGGGGTTCTCCGGGCGGCCGGGCCCACGACACCTGGCCCGGCTGCGCGACGCGCTGCACCGGCCGAGCCCGGACGACGACACCTGCACCCTGGCCGTCCGCGTCCTGCCCTGAGCGCCCTGGGGCGCCCCGTTGTCAGCCGGCCGCCTCCGGGTGCCGCAGCAGCTCACCGACGCCGGTCAGCTCCAGCAGGGCGGCCACCGCACCGGCGGCGTTGACGAGATGGAGCCGGCCGCCGACCGCCCGCGCCCGGTGGTGCGCGGTCACCAGGGCATGGATGCCGGTGGAGTCGAGGAACTCGACCGCGGACAGGTCGACCACCACGACCGGAGCGGCGTCCACGGCGGCCAGCAGCGCGCCGGTCAGGGGCTCGCGGGCGGCCATGTCGCACTCGCCGGCGAGCCGGATCACCGTCCGGCCCGGCTCGCGGAAGGTCCTCGCCTGGAACGACGCCATGGACAGCCCACGCTTTCTCGCCTGGAGCACCGGCCTGATCGGCGCCATCATGTCACCTTCCACGGCACCGGCCGCCGATCCGTGCCGGGCGCGTCGACGGTCATCGACATCCGGTCGCCATCTCCATAGACTCCGGTCTTTCTGGTACCACGAGTCCAGGGAGGACCCACGTGTCGAGCGAAAACCGACCGCACGCCGCACCGCCGCTGCTGGCCCGACTCGCCGGGGTGGCGGTGGTCTCCGCCGCGCTGGTCGCCACCGGTGGCGCCGCGGCGTCCGCGGCGCCCGCCGACCCGGCGCCCACCAAGGGCCCGTGCGCGTACACGCCCACGCCGGACGAGCCGGCGGCCCGGCCGGTGCCGCTGCCGCCGGACCCCCGCCGCACCCCGGACCGAGGCACGGTCCGGATCACGCTGCGGACCAACCAGGGGCCGATCGGGCTGACCCTCGACCGGGAGCAGGCCCCCTGCACCGTGCAGAGCTTCCTCCACCTGGCCCGGCACAAGTTCTACGACCGGACGAACTGCCACCGGCTCACCGCGTACCCGACGCTGAAGGTGCTCCAGTGCGGTGACCCGTCCGGCACCGGCGAGGGCGGCCCGGGCTACCGGTACGCCGACGAGCTGCCCACCGACCTGCCGCCGGCGCCGACCGACCCGACGGGCGTCCGCCGCCTCTACGCCCGGGGCACCCTGGCCATGGCCAACGCCGGCCCGGACACCAACGGCAGCCAGTTCTTCCTGGTCCAGTCCGACTCGGCGCTGCGCCCGAACTACACCGTCTTCGGCACGATCGACGAGGCCGGCTTGGCCACCCTGGACCGGATCGCGGCCGGCGGGATCGCCGCCACGCCCGAGGACCCCGCGCCGGTCGACGGCGCGCCGGCCCTGCCCGTGGAGATCTGCAAGGCCACCCGGGGCCGCTGACCCGTGTCCCGGCGGGGCGGTACGCCGCCCCGCCGGGTGTCCGCGGCGGGACGCGCCCCATCGACCGAAGGTGATGTCCGTCACGTCGTGCGGCCGGGTGGGGCCCGGCGTGCCGCACCGGCCGGCCGGGCGGCCGAATCCCGCGCCAGCACGGTGATCGGGTCCGTCGACCGGATCGCGGCGGCCGTCGGCGGTTGTCGTGGTCCATCACGGACGGACGGGCCGCCGCCACGTACCGTGTCGCCCGTCGCTCCCGTGCCGCTCGTCGACCGGCGGTGGAATTTGCGCCTCTCACTACCCTGTCCGTGATCCATTGCCGGGTACCCGTCGACAGCGATAAGGGCGTCAGATGACCAACAGTTACCCCCCGTACGGGGGGCAGCAGCCGGACCCGAACGTCAACCCCCAGTGGGGGCAGCCGGCCCAGCCCGCGGCGTACCCCGGCTACGGCCAGCCTGGTCAGCCCCCGCAGTTCGGTGCTCCCGTGCCGCCGTCGAAGTCGAACAAGGGCCTGATCATCGGGCTCTCCGCCGGCGCCGCTGTGGTCCTGCTGGCGCTCTGCGGCGGCGGCGTCGGTCTCTTCCTCGCCGCCGGCGACGACAAGCCCGATCCGGTCGCGTCGACCAGCAGCAACCCGGTCGGCCCGACCGCGGATCCGTCCGCCGGCGGGCCGGAGTCGGAGACGCCGGAGCCGGCGGACAACAACGCGGTGACGGCCCGCTACTTCAGCGACATGTCATCGGTCTGCGACGGCAGCGCGATCCTCAACGCCGCGCCGTACACCGCCGGCTCCCGGGCCAAGGCCTACACGTTCGCGAACTCGCCGGACCGGCCGTCGTACTGGTCGTACAAGTCGATCAGCTCCGCCAAGCCGTACTACAGCAAGAGCGCCGACTTCGAATCGGTTGCGGTGGTCGGCTGCCTGAAGGTCGTGGAGGGCAGCGAGGGCACGCCCAAGAAGTGCGACTACAAGAACAACGACGGGAAGGTCGTCACGGTCTCCTACATCTCCTCGCGCTACGAGCTGACCTTCTACGCGGCGAAGACCGGCGAGAAGATCGGTGACGGCGGCACGGTGAGCGCGCCGGCGAACCGTTGCCCGAGCTTCATCTCGTACAACAAGCTCACCATGAAGTCGTACGCCGCCCCGGACAGCGGCACGATCGAGGCAGCGCTGGACAAGTTCCTGTCCTGAACCGGGAGCGCCCGGCCGGTCGGCGTTCCCGCCGCCCGGCCGGGCGTCCGTGCGTGGAGCGGGTCAGCGCTGGGCGCCCGCCGCGACGGGAGCCGGCCAGCTGCCGCTGAAGACCTGCGGCGTCGTCGCGCTGCGGGCGGCGAAGCCGAACAGCGAGTCGACCCGGGCGGCCTCGGTGGAGCTGGGGTACGGGTTGGTGCAGCTGGTGCCGGCGCTGCCGCCGGACATCAGGATGGCGCAGTTGCCGTTGTAGTTGTCGGGCAGGCCGAGGATGTGCCCGATCTCGTGGGTCATGATGCGCAGCGGCGAGTACTGCTGCGCCTGGTAGTAGTCGATGACGACGCGGCCGTTGCCGAGGCTCGTGCGCTGGGCGTAGGAGCCGCCGCCGTAGGTGTAGTAGATCATCAGGTTCGAGCCGCACTGCGCCATGTTGATGTTGTTCGTGGCGTTGTTCCAGATCGAGGCGGCCTGCACGGCGTAGCTGGCGAACGGCCCGGCCTGACTGGTGTTGTAGCAGACGTTGCGGACGGCGGCGGCGGCCGGCGCCGCGTCGACGGTGACGGCGCCCAGTGCCGCCAGTGCCGCGGTGGCGACGGTGGCGAGGAACCGGGTGACCTTGGGCAGACGCATCGCTCACTCTCCTTGTGGGACGGGGTCGAGCGGGGACCGGCCTAGCTTATGTATTTGCATACATCGATATCAAGCCCGGACCGCCGCCACCGGTGCCGGCTGCGGGCCCTACAGCCGCACGTCGGGCCAGGGCACCCGGGTCAGGTGCCGGCGCAGCACGAGCCGGGCGAGCTTTTCGAGCAGCCACGGGCCGCCGGCCTCGTGGCGCTCGTAGCCGAGCAGGCGGCCCCACCGGCCGGCCGTGACGACCAGCGCCGTGACCCGCTCGCGACCGGTGTCGTCGCGGCGGGTCTCGATGTCGGCCACCCGACCGAGCACCCGGCCGTCGTGGTCGCGGACCGGCCGGCCCAGGATGCCGCCGGCGCGCATCGGCGGCCGGTCAGCCGGCATCGCGGGCTCCCGGGATCCGGGCGATCAGGTGGTCGCGCAGCCAGGTCTCCAGCGGGGGATCCGGCAGCAGATCCCGGCTGACCGACAGGTTGACCGCGCTGTTCAGCTCGGCCACCAGGTCGTAGGGGATCCGGATCGGCCCCCGGGACGGGTCGGGGGCGAGCCGCCGCGCGGTGCCGGCCAGCCAGCGGCCGAAGCCGCCGCCGATCCGGTCCCCGAGGGCCTGCTGCCCGACCAGCAGCGCCGCCACGTACGGCGCGCCGTCCTCGCCGAGCGCCAGCTCGACGTCGTCGACCTTGCCGACGGGTTCACCGTCGCGGTCGAGGATCTGCCGGTCGAGCAGGTCGAAGCCGATCAACACCTCAGCCTCCTCCCATCCGGGTGACGATCATCAGGGGGATCGCGGCGACCGCCGCGGCCAGCACGATCACCAGGTAGAGCACGCCGAACGTGTTGGCCAGCCGCCCGTTCACCCGCCGGCCCAGGTAGCCCCGGTCGTTGGCGACCACCAGGATCGGCAGGTACGTCAGCGGCAGCGCCACGGCGCTGAACACCAGCGTGTACTCGGTGAGCTGGACGGGGTCGATGGTGGTCATCAGCACCAGCACACCGACCAGGATCGAGACCATGAGGACGGTGTGGAACCGCGCGTCGTCCCGCGGGCGGCGCAGCTTGCCCCAGGCCCAGCCGAAGTACTGCGCCACGGTGTAGCCGCTGGACAGGGCCGTCTCCATGGCCGCGCCGAAGGTGGCCGCGAAGAAGCCGAGGATAGCCGCCGCCAGGCCCAGCTTGCCCAGGGCGATGGCGGCGGGCAGCGCCACCTGGGACAGCGAGTCGACCCCGGTGTCGATCGGATGGAAGACCGTCGCGGCGGTCGCCATCAGCGCGAAGGCGAACAGGCCGCCGAGCGGGAAGCCGATGAAGACGTTGACCCGCGAGGTGAGCAGGTCCCGGGTGCTCCATCGCTCCTCCACACCGCCGGAGGAGAAGAAGAACACCTCGTACGGGGTCATGGCGGAGGCGAACAGCGCGACCGCCATGAACCAGTAGGTGCCCCAGTCCTCGCCGGCCGGAGGTCCCGGCCGGCTGGCCTGCCGCCACAGCTCGCCGCCGTCCGGGTGGAGGCGGAAGAACGCGATCACGAACACCACCAGGACCAGGCCGGTGATGCCGAACAGGTTCTCCAGCGCCGAGAACTTCGCCCGCCACAGCGCGACCCACAACACCACGCCCACCACCGGCACCCAGAGCAGGTAGTCGACGCTGGTCGCGAGTTGCAGCGCCAGGCCCACGCCGCCCAGTTCGGCGCCGAGGGTCAGCACCGTGACGAGCAGCGACCCGGCCAGGTTGGCCAGCGCCATGCGGGGGCCGAGCCGTTCCCGGACCAGGTCGAAGACCGGCCGGCCGCTCACCGCGGTCACCCGGCCGCTCATCTCGGCGTACGCGCAGATGCCCACCACGCCCACGACGAGCACCCAGGCGTGGGCCAGGCCGAACCGGGCGCCCGCCTCGGCGTTGGCGACGATGTCGCCGATGTCCACGAAGCCGCCGATCGCGGTGAGGATCCCGAGGGCGACCGCCAGGAGGCGCTTCACCGCTGCTCCTCGATGAGCTCCGCCAGCCGCCCCGAGTTCTCGTCGAGGGCCTCGACCGCCGCCCGCAGCGCGGGATCGTCGGTGGCCCGGGCGGCGTCGGTCAGGTCCCGGGCGGTCGCCTGCACCAGCGGCAGCAGGCGGTCCCGCAGCGCGGCGGAATCGTCGTCGGGTGGGACCGCGGCGGCCAGTTTCCGATGTGCGCCCGCCACCGCGCGGAGCCCGTCGTCGTAGGACGTGGCGGCGTAGGTGTCGGTGACCCGGTCCCGGAGCTGTTGCCGGCCGACCAGGACGCCGGTGGCCGCCGCGTCGTGCGCCGACGTGGCCACCTGGGTCACGGTGCGCAGGTAGTCGCCGGCGTCCGGGGGCCGGGAGAGGTGGTACGCCACCGCGGCCCAGAGCGCGAGCAGCGCCGCCGCCGAGAGCACCAGCCGGTGCACGAGCTTCACGTGTGGGTCTCTACCCAGACCGTTGCTCCGGTCAACCTCCCGGCATGATCCGCTCGATTCACGGGTAGAGCTACGTCTCTGTATCCCGACCGCGGGAAGGAGTGCGGTCATGCCGTTCCCCGATGGATCTGACGGACACCGGAGGGCGACCCCGCCCCCGGCCGGCGTCCCGCCCATGTACGTGCGGTACCTGCGCGACCGGCTGCTGGAGGCCGAAGCCGGCCTCACGGCGATGAGCCAGCGGTACGAGCGCACCAAGGCCGGTTTCGACCGCCGGTACGCGCGCCGGGGCATCACCCCCGACACCGACATCGTCGGCTACCTCAACGCCAAGGCCCTGAACCCGGAGCTGAAGTTCTGGTACGCGAAGGTGGAGCACTTCCAGCGCGAGCTGGCCGCCTACGGCGCCGCGCTGACCGGACTGGCGGCGGCCGACCGGATGCTGGCGGCGGACGGCCCACGGGTGGCCGCCGACCGGCAGCGGGCCCGCCCCGGGCGGCCGAACCTGAACCGGGTCGGCTGAACCGCGTCCGGCGGCGTGGTGGCGGGCCCGGCGCGAGCCGGTAGCCTGCGTCGATGACGCACGAGCGGGAGATCACCGAGCCGGTCGACCTGTGCCGGCCGGACGGCCGGTTGAACCCGGCGGCGGTGGGCTGGAGCCGCCGGCCGCTGCACCGGGCGAACCTGCGCGGCTGGGGCCGGGCCAAGCGCTGGGAGCACTGGGGCATCGTCACACCGACGCACATCGTCGGCCTGGTCGCGTCGTCGCTGGACTACGCCGGCGTGCACAGCCTCTACCTGCTCGACCGCAGCACCGGGATCGACCGGGCCACCGAGGCCGTCGTCCCGTTCGCCCGTGGCGCGGTGCTCCCGCCGGTCAGCGGGGCGGGCGCGGTGCGGGCCCGCGCCGGCGACCTGGTCGTCGAGATCGACCAGCGCCCCGACGGCACCGCCATCCGGGCCGGCGCGCCCGGCGTCGAGGTGGACCTGGTGGCGCCCCTGCCGCCAGGGCACGAGTCGCTGGGCGTGGTGGTGCCGTGGAGCACCCGCCGGTTCCAGTACACCCACAAGGACATCGGCCGGCCGGTGCGCGGCACGCTCCGGGTGGACGGCACGGCGTACCCGGTCGGTGCGGGGTCGTTCGCGGCGCTCGACCACGGGCGCGGCAAGTGGCGGTACGCGGTGAGCTGGAACTGGGCCGCCGGCAGCGGGCCGGGACGGGCGATCCAGCTCGGTGGCAAGTGGACCGACGGGACGGGCGCGACCGAGAACGCGGTCTTCCTCGACGGTCGCCTGCACAAGATCGGCGCCGACCTGACCTGGAGCTACGACCGCACCGACTGGCTGCGACCGTGGCGCATCACCGGCGATCGGGTGGATGTCACGTTCCACCCGTTCCACGAGCGCGTGGCGCGCACCAACCTCGGTGTGCTGGCCGGGGAGACCCACCAGTGCTTCGGGCACTTCTCCGGGTGGGCCGCCACGGACGACGGCGAGCGGGTGGACCTCGACGGCCTGGTCGGCTGGGCGGAGGAGGCCCGCAACCGCTGGTGACGGCGGATCCCCGCCGCGCCCGAGCCGGCGCGGCGGGGATCCCCGGCTGTGCTCAGGCCGGCAGCCGCCAGACCTGGTTGGCGCCGCCGAAGCAGTCCCAGATCTGGAGCCGGGTGCCGTTGGCGGAGCTGTTGTCGGTGGCGTCCAGGCACTTGTTGGACTGCGGGTTGCGCAGCGTGCCGTTGGACTGGGCCTGCCAGACCTGGGCGCCGGTGCCGTTGCAGTCCCAGAGCTGCACCTTGGCCCCGTTGGCGGTGGAGCCGCTGGCCACGTCGGCGCACTTGCCCAGCGCCCGCAGCGTGCCGTCGCCGGCCACCGTCCAGCTCTGTGCGGCGGTCCCGTTGCAGGTGTAGAGCTGGATCGCGGTGCCGTTGGCGGTGCCGGCCGCGGCGACGTCGACGCACTTGCCGCCGATGCCGGTGATCGGGCCGGTACGCCCGCTCGGCGGCGGGGTGCCGCCACCCATGACGGTGTCGTAGATCGCGCTGACCAGCGAGGTCGAGCCCGTGGTGTCCTGGGACAGCTCCCAGTTCATCATCCCGCCGGCGTTGGCCAGCGCCCACTGGGTCTTGCGCTTCACGGTCGGCACGCCGTTGTAGCACTGCTGCGTCCCGCTCACCGTCGTGCAGTCGCGGTTGGCGTTGGCCGGGTCCATGCCGACCAGCGCCGAGTAGGTGTAGTAGCCGGGCCGGCTGTAGAAGGGCACGCCGAGCACCGCCTTGGCGGCCGGCAGGCCGCGTGACTTCCACACGTTGACGCTGTTGATCGACCAGTCGTAGTTGGCGTGCGGGCTGCCGCCGTCGTACGCCATGATGTTCAGCCAGTCCACGGAGCCGAAGACCGCCGGTGGCACGCCGTCGACGTAGTAGCCCTCGGAGACCACCGCCGCGGTGAGCAGCTTGCCACGGCTGTGCAGCGCGCTGCCGAGCTGCTGCATGAGCAGCGTGTAGTTGCTGGCCGAGGCGCCCGGATCGGGGTATTCCCAGTCGATGTCGACGCCGTCGAGGTTGTACTGGTTGACGAAGTTGACCACGCTGGTGACGAACGCGCCGCGGGCGCCGGAGTTCGCGGCGAGCGCCTCGAACGCGGAGTCGTTTCCGTCGTTCCAGCCGCCGATCGCGATGGACACCTTGACGTTGTTGGCGTGCCCGAGCGACACCAGCGAGGAGAGCTTGCTGGGGTTCTCCACCGGGCGCAGGCTGCCGTCGTTGTTGGGCAGCGCGAACGCGTAGTTGATGTGGGTGAGCTTGCCGTACTGGATGCTGTTGACGCTGCCGCTCCACGACGGCATGTAGCCGACGCTCTTGAAGTTGTTCGGCAGGACGACGGCCTCGGCGGCGGCCGGGGCCAGCGCGAGCGTCGCGGCGGTGGTGGCGAGCGCGAGCAGGCCGGCGGCCACGGGGGAGCGGCGGCGGGGGCGCGGTGCGGACATCGAGGGCCTTCCCGGTGCAGGGGGCGCCGTGCCCCCCACCCGGCGCCGGTCGGGCCGGGCCGGGCGGGGCGTACGGGTCGGACAGGGGGACGGTCTTCCTCGAGGTAGGCCAAATATTAAAGAGTATTAACTAAGCCGTCAATGATGCCTTTCGATGGATCACCCGGCGTGGACCTCCAACTGGGCGAGCTGGCCCGCCGGCCAGCCGGTGTTGCCGGTGACCTGGACCCGCACGTACCGGGCCGGGGTGGCCGCGAAGGTCAGCGTCACCTGGTTGCCCGTCGCCGGATCGAACACCCGGCCGGCGGAGGCGACCAGGGTGCGCCAGCTTCCGCCGTCGGTGCTGCCCAGCACCGAGAGGGTCTGGGTCCGCGCCGACCAGGCCGGCGACGGCGGCACCCGGAGCACGACCCGCCCGACCGGCCCGGCCGCGCCGAGGTCCACCTGGACCCACTGCGGGAAGGCGTTGTTGACGCTCTCCCAGTAGGTGTCGGGGTTGCCGTCGACCACGTTCCCGCTGCCGTAGCTCTGGGTGTGGCTGCTCTCGGTCGTCGGCCGGCCCCGGGCCAGGTCGGTCTGCGCCGCCGGGTCGGTGGTCACCGTGACGGCGTTCGAGGGCGCCGAGACGGCGCCGGTGGTGTCCCGGGCGACGACCGTGAAGGTGTACGCGGTGGCGGGGCTGAGGCCGCCGACGGTGGCCGAGGTGCCGGTGACCGAGGCGACCGTGGTGCCGCCCTGGCGCACCTCGTAGCCGGCCACCCCGTCGGCGTCGGTGGCCGCGGTCCAGGCAAGTGACACGCTGGTGGCGGTCCGCCCGGTCGTCGTCAGGCCGCCCGGGGCGGTCGGCGGGGTGGCGGTGCCGGTGGCCGCGTACACCTCGACCTGCGCGAGTTGGGCCGCGGGCCAGGCCGTGTTGCCGGTGACGGTGACCCGGACGTGCCGGGCCGTGGTGGTCGCCACGGCGACGGTGGCGGTGTTGCCGGAGCCGGGGTCGAACCGGACGCCGGCCGGGGCGGCCAGGGTGGTGAAGGTGCCGCCGTCGGTGCTGCCCTGCACCGACAGCGTCTGGGTCCGCGCCTCCCAGCCGGGTGGCACGGCGAGGACCAGCCGGGCCACCGGGTACGCGGCGCCGAGGTCGACCTGCCACCACTGCGGGAAGGCGTTGTTGGTGGCCTCCCAGTAGCTGCCGCGGTCGGCGTCGACGGCGTTGCCGGCGGCGAACGGCCCGTTCTGGCTGCTCGCCGACGCCGGCCGGCCGGCGGCCAGGTTGCCGGCCGGCGGCTGCCCGCCGCCGGCGACCGGCGGGGTCGGGCGCACCGCGGTCAGCGCGAGCTGGCCCTTGAGCATCCGGCCGCCGTCGGCGGTGATCCGCAGGTAGTAGTCGGCCGAGCAGAAGGTGCCGTCCTCGTCGAGCGCCCGGATGCCGGCGCCGGCCGGGGTGGTCGCCGCCGTCTCGCTGGTCTTGGCGATCTGGTTGCCCTCGTTGAACTCGTCGAACATCGAGACGTAGAGGCCCTGCGCGCCGAGCCGCACCATGTTGTAGAGGTGCCGCCAGTAGAAGTCGCCGTGCCGGCGGTGGCCGGCGGACAGGTCGCCGGGCATCACGCAGGGCTGGTAGTCGATGCCGTGCGCCTGGCAGTCGGCCAGGTCGGGGACGTTGACGTTGGTGTGGAACCAGTCCAGCCCGTCGAGGGTGCCGGCGCGCCCGACCATCCACGGCGAGAGCATGTGGAAGGCGTGATAGACGTCGGCGAAGCCGGGCCGGGAGTCGTTGATGCCCTGCCGCCAGTAGGTGGGCACCCCGCCGATGACGTAGCAGCCCTGCGCCCTGAGCCACTGCACGACGTCCAGGCAGGCGGCCGGGGTGAACGGGCGGCCGTCGTCGTTGAACCCGAAACCCCAGACGCAGACCACCGGCTTCCCGTTCTGCCGCGCGTACGCCGGTGAGGCCGTGTGCGCCGACATCCGGGTGGTCCAGTCCTCCTTGAGCTGCGACTGCATGGCCGCCCAGCCGGTGACGTCGTACATGACGTAGAACTTGCGGCCGAAGCGCTCGGCGGCGGAGCGGACCTTCGCCGCCATCGCGTCGCGGGTCGGCCCCTCGTCGCCGAACGGGTTGAACCGTTGCAGCGCGGCGGTGTCGCAGCCGTGCTCCTGCATCCAGCGGAAGTGGGTGTCCACGGTCTGCTGGTCGTAGGAGGAGAAGAGGGTGGCGGGCTGGCCGCCGCCCAGGTTCGGGTAGGCGGTGGCGTAGCCGCGGGCGTACTCCCGCATGTCCGGCCAGGACACGATCGTGGTGTTGGTGGGTGAGGGGGACTGGAACCGGTCCCGGCTCCAGTGCCACCAGCCGCCGATCGGCGCGCCGTCACCCGGGCAGCTGAACCAGCCCTGGTAGCCGACGGAGACCTTGCCGACCACGTCCCCGGGGGGACTGGCCGCGGCGGCGGGCCGGGTGAGGGTGGGCACCAGGTCGGGGAGTGCGGCGAGCGCGGACCCGGCCGCCACGGACCGGATCAGGGTACGGCGGGTGAGCGCCATGACGACCGCTCCTTCGGGGAAGGAAGAAATTGACGGTCATCATGGCAGTGTTGGACATGGGATTGCAATACTCAGACTCGTCGATGAAAAATCAGCGCAGCCGGACCGGCCCGGCATCGATGCGGACCCGGAACAGGGCGTACGGCCGGCGCCGCAGGTCCCTGCCGCCCTGGTACTTCGCCTGCCGGTGCAACTGGTTGGCCGTGACGTAGAGGTGGCCGTCGGCGGCCACGGACATCGTGTCGGGCCAGAGCAGCCGCGGGTCGTGCACCACGGTCTCGAACTCGCCGTCCGGCCGGCGGCGCAGCACCGCGTTGTGCTCGTAGGAGGTGAGGTAGAACGCGCCGGAGTCGTCGGTCTCCAGGCCGTCGGAGCCACCGCCCTTGTCACCCTCGTCCACCACCGTGGCCGCCACCTGCTCCTCGCTCAGCGTCCGGTCGGCGAGGGCGTCGGTCGACACGCTGTACCAGCGGCGCGAGGCCAGCGGGCAGTAGTGCAGCCGGGAGCCGTCGGCCGAGATGGCGATGCCGTCCGAGCCCATCCCGACCGGCTTCGTCGGCCCGTCGGCCGGGCGTTCCAGGAGCGGCCGCCCCTCCACGACCGGCCGGAAGGAGGCCGGCGGCTCGGCCTTGGTGGACGGGTGGTCGTGCAGCCGCCGCCACGACGCCCCGGTGGCCAGGTCCACCACGACGATGCCGTTCGGCCCCGAGTCGGAGGAGTCGGTGAGGTAGGCGAGGCCCGCGTCGCCCCGGCGCAGGTCGAAACGCACGTCGTTGAGGTACGTGGTGGGCAGCGCCACGTCGGCCGGAAAGGTGATCACCTGCCCGACGGCGTCGGTGTCCAGGTCGACCCGGACGAGCTTCGGTCCGCCCGGCTTCGTCGGCCGGAACATCGGGCTGCCGGTGTCGACCACCCACAACCGGTCGGCCGGGTCCACCACGATGCTCTGCACCGAGACGAAGGCGTTCGCGTCGTCGTCCCCGGACGGGCTGTTCCGGGCCTGGTCCGGGTAGGGCACCTCCCGGCCGTCGCGCAGTTCCACCACGGTGGCCGGCACCTCGTCCCCCCAGTGCGGGAAGTTCACGAAGATCCGGCCGGTGTGCGACACGCTCACGCCGGTCGGCATCGGCCCGGTGAAGGTGTGCACGAGTTCGAGGTCGCCGACCGGCTCGCCGCCCATGGGCCCGTTCATCCGCCGCTCCTGACTGTGAGGCCCCCGTCCTTCCCGCCGGAACCGGGCACAAACGTGGCGGCACGCCGGAGGGGCGGCCCCGGACGGGGCCGCCCCTCCGGCGCCGGCTCAGGAGACCGGGGCGGGGAACCGCTCCCAGACCCGGTGTGCCCCCATGAGCTGTTGCACCGCGCCGAAGACCTCGGCGCCGGAGTCGCCGGTGGCGACGCCGGGCGTGCCGGACACCCCGGCCTGCCGCAGCACCTCGGCCCCGGCGCCCCAGGCGCCGATCGCCTTGGCGTGCCGCCAGGCCTCCTCGACCAGCAGCAGCACCCGGGGGTCGACGGTGGCGGAGCCGGCCGCGCCCGCCTTGGCGTCTCGGGCGGGAAGCGCGTCGGGCGCCGGCGCCGGCGCCCCGGCCAGCAGGACCGCGTCGAACTCCACCGACCGGCCGGTGGCGAAGGTGCGCTGAACCGGCAGGTCGCCGACCGTGCCGCCGTGCGCGGCGACCAGCAGCGGCACCATGCCGGCGGCGAACACCGCCCGCCGGACCTCGCTCACCCCGTCGAGGTCGTTGCCCGGGTCCACGACGATGCCCACCGTCCGGCCGTCGGCCGGCCACTCCCGGCCGACCTGCGACAGCGCCGGGCTCGGCTGCACCTCGGCCAGCGGCACGGTCGGCTTCGGCGCGGGCAGGCCCAGGCCGGTGGCGACCTGCTCGCACAGCACCGGGTCGATGTTGGCCAGGCACTGGAGCTGGCGTTCCTTGATCGCCTGGTGGTAGCACTTGCCGAGCTCGAACGTGTACGTCCGGATGATGTGCTCCTTCTCCACCGGCGACATGCTCAGCCAGAACAGCCGTGCCTGGCTGTAGTGGTCGTCGAACGAGGCCGGGGCCGCCCGTACCTTCGGTGCCTCCGCGACCGTTACCGGCGTGTCGACGAACGCGTTCTCGCGGTCGCCGGCCGGGAAGGGGTTGCCGCCGTCGAGCGAGTTCGGCCGGTAGGGCGCCACGCCCGCGTGCACCGCGTGCTGGTGGAAACCGTCCCGGAGCATGTCGTTGACCTCGGCGTGCGGCCGGTTGATCGGGATCTGGGTGAAGTTCGGCCCGCCGAGCCGGGTGAGCTGCGTGTCGACGTACGAGAAGAGCCGGCCCTGCAACAGCGGGTCGTTGGTGACGTCGATGCCCGGCGGCAGGTGTCCGAGATGGAAGGCGACCTGCTCGGTCTCGGCGAAGAAGTTCCGCGGCGTCCGGTTGAGGGTGAGCCGGCCGACCGGCTGCACCGGTGCCAGCTCCTCCGGCACGATCTTCGTGGGGTCGAGCAGGTCGATCCCGGCGAAGGTCTCCTCGGGCGTGTCCGGGAAGACCTGGATGCCCAGCTCCCACTCCGGGTACGCGCCGGACTCGATGGCGTCGTAGAGGTCGCGGCGGTGGAAGTCCGGGTCGACGCCGCTGATCAGTTGCGCCTCCTCCCAGGTCAGGGAGTGCACACCCAGCTTCGGCTTCCAGTGGAACTTGGCCAGCACCGTCGCCCCGGCCTCGTCGACCAGCCGGAACGTGTGGACGCCGAAGCCCTCCATGGTCCGGTAGGAGCGGGGGATCCCGCGGTCGGACATGTTCCACATGGTGTGGTGCTGCGCCTCGGTGTGCAGGGAGACGAAGTCCCAGAAGGTGTCGTGGGCGCTCTGCGCCTGCGGGATCTCCCGGTCCGGGTGGGGCTTGCCGGCGTGGATGATGTCCGGGAACTTGATCGCGTCCTGGATGAAGAACACCGGCATGTTGTTGCCGACCAGGTCGAAGGTGCCCTCGTCGGTGTAGAACTTGGTCGCGAAGCCACGGGTGTCGCGGACCGTGTCCGCCGACCCGCGCGAGCCGAGCACCGTGGAGAACCGGACGAAGACCGGCGTCTCCCGGCCCTTCTTCAGGAAGCCCGCCCGGGTGACCTCCTCGGCGGTGCCGTAGGCGACGAAGACGCCGTGCGCGCCGGCGCCGCGCGCGTGCACGACCCGCTCCGGGATGCGCTCGTGGTCGAAGTGGGTGATCTTTTCACGCAGGTGGTGGTCCTGGAGCAGCACCGGGCCCCGCGGGCCGGCCTTCAGCGAGTGGTCCGTGTCGCGCAGCCGGGCCCCGTTGGCGGTGGTGAGGAAGGCGCCCTGCTGCCCCTTCGCGGTCTTCGGCACGCCGGTCTCCGCGCCGGTCGGGGTGCGCGTGTCCGGGGCGCCCTGCTCCTCCTTCGGCGGCAGCGGGCCGTGCGGCGTGGTCGGCTCGTCGAACGGGGGCGGGGCGCTGCCCGGCGCGCCCGGCACGTCCGGGGTGAGGACGTCGGTGACCTTTCCCGCGGCGGCCTCCACGACATCCTTGACGACCTTGGCGGGCTTGCTGGAATCCATCAGGACCTGTCCTCCAAGCGGCGAAATGACCAGGTCCTCAGGGCCCTACCCTCAGCCGTAGGGGGCAAACCCGGATCAACGGGGCACGGCCACCGCCGTGAGAACCAGTCCGTCGGCGACCAGCCACCGGCCGTCCAGCGCGGCCAGCGGCGGGCCGCCGTCGGCGCGGGTGGCGTCGACCAGCACCCGGGCCGTGAAGCTCCCGGCGGCCGGGTCGACGGACAGTTCGGCGTCCTCGAAACCGAGCCAGCGCCCGGTCAGCGGGTACCACGCCTTGTAGACCGACTCCTTGGCGCTGAACAGCAGCCGGTCCCAGTGCACGGCCGGGTGGGCGGCGCGCAGCCGGGCCAGCGCCGCCGGCTCGCCGGCCGTGGTGACCACCTCGGCCACGCCGCCGGGCATCGGTTCGTGCGGCTCGGCGTCGATGCCGAGCCCGGCCAGCGCGGTGTCCCGGGCGACCGCCGCGGCCCGGTAGCCGGCGCAGTGGGTGATGCTGCCGACCACGCCCGCCGGCCACCGCGGCTCCCGCTTCGGGCCGGGGCGGATCGGCGCCGGGGCGTACCCGAGGCGGGCCAGCGCCTCCCGGGCGCAGCGGCGGGCGGTGACGAACTCGCGGCGGCGGGCTTCCACGGCCCGGGCGAGCAGGTCCTCCTCGCCGGGCCACGGCGCCTCGCCGGGGATGTCGGAGAACGCCTCGACGGCGACCGCCCCCGCCGGGAGCAGGGTCTCGATCACGCCGCGCCGCCGAGGATGCGCCGCATCGGCCGCGGCTCGCCGCCCCGCCGGCCCCACTCGCGCGGGTAGCCCAGCGACACCTCCTCGAAGCGCACCCCGTCGTAGTGGGTGGTGCGGGGGATGTGCAGGTGCCCGTACACCGCCACGGCCGCGCGGTGCCGCAGGTGCCAGTCGGCCGTGCGATCGGTGCCGCACCACTGGGCGAACTCCGGGTACCAGAGCACGTCGGTGGGCTGGCGGACCAGCGGCCAGTGGTTGACCAGCACGGTCGGCAGCGCCGGGTCGGCGGCGGCCAGCCGCCGCTCGGTCTCGGCGACCCGCTCCCAGCACCAGGACTCCCGATCCGGGTGGGGGTCGGGGTGCAGCAGCATCTCGTCGGTGCACACCACCCCCGCCGCGTACGCCGCCCGCAGCGACTCCTCCTTCGAGGTCGTGCCCGGGGCGCGGAACGAGTAGTCGTAGAGGAGGAACAGCGGCGCCACGGTGACCGGCCCGCCCTCGCCGCGCCACACCGGATAGTCGTCCTCCGGGGTGAGCACGTCCAGGTCGCGGCACATCCCCACCAGCGCGTCGTAACGGGCCCGGCCGCGCAGGGTCACCGGGTCCGCCGGGTGGGTCCACAGCTCGTGGTTGCCGGGCACCCAGACGACCCGGGCGAACCGGTCGCGGAGCTGCCGCAACGTCCGCTCGACGTCCGCGAACACCTCGCCGACGTCGCCCGCCACGATCAGCCAGTCGTCCGGCGACTCCGGCCGCAGGCCGTCCACGACCGTGCGGTTCTCGGCGTACGACACATGGAGGTCACTGACCGCGAACAGCGCACCCGTCACCCGATCGATCTTGCCAGCGCCGCCGCCGGATCGGTAGGCGCGGGCTTGAGCGGTGTCGGGGGTCCGACGCACAATGGCGGGCATCGGTGTCGCGACCCCGGCGGCGACGCAGGGCCGCACGGGCTGAAACGTCGACTCTTCACGGAAGGGGCGACGGATGCACCCGATGCTGCGTCGGCTCGACGACCTCGCCGCTCATCTCGCCACCCGGCCGGACACCGTGGCGCTGCTCGGCCTCGGCTCGGCCGGCGCCGACCGGGACCGGCTCGACGATCACTCCGACCTGGACTTCTTCCTCGTCGTCGCGGACGGCGCGGTGAGCCGCTACGTCGACTCGACCGACTGGCTGGCGGCGCCCTGCCCGGTGGCGTACAGCTTCGCCAACGAGCGCAACGGCCGCAAGGCGCGCTACGCCGACGGGATCTTCGTCGAGTACGCCGTCTTCACGGTGGCCGAACTGGCCCGGTTGCCGTTCACCGGCGCCCGGGTGGTCTGGCAGCGCCCCGACGCCCCCGCCGGGCTGGCCGACAGCGGTGCGGCGCCGCGCCCCGCCACGCCGTACGACACGGTCGAGTTCCACCTCAACGAGGCGCTCACCAACCTCTACGTCGGCCTGCACCGGGAGCTGCGCGGGGAACGGCTCACCGCGGCGCGGTTCATCCAGTCGTACGCGGTGGACCGGGTGCTCGCCCTGCTGCGGCTCACCGAGCCGTCGGCGGCACACCGGCGGGACCCGTTCGACCCGAGCCGCCGGGTCGAGCAGGCGTACCCACCGGAGGTGCTGCCCCTGGCCGCCATGGTCCCCGGCTACCGGCACAACGCGGCGGCCGCCCGGGCCACGCTCGACTGGCTGGCGGCCCGGTTCCCGGTCGATCCGGCCGTCGGCGAGCCGGTCCGGGCGCTGCTCGCGGAGGCGGGGCGGGTCAGCTGAGCAGGTCGGCGAACCGGTCGGTGGCGCGGAGCAGTTCCCGGGCGATGCCCGGCTCCGCGGCCGAGTGGCCGGCGTCGGGCACGATCCGCAGCTCGGCCTCCGGCCAGCGGCGGGCCAGGTCGTACGCGGACACCGGCGGGCAGCACAGGTCGTAGCGGCCGTTGATGATCACGGCGGGCAGGTGCCGGATCCGGTCCACGCCGTCGAGCAGTTGCGTCTCGGTGAGGAAGCCGCCGTGCACGGCGTAGTGGGAGAGGATCCGGGCGATCGGCAGCGCCTGCTCCTCGGCGGTGAAGTGGGCGAGCACCCCCGGGTCGGGGCGCAGCGAGGAGTTGACCGCCTCCCAGCGCCCCCAGGCGACCGCGCACGCCTGGGCCTGCGCCTCGTCCGGCCCGTGCAGCCGCCGGTGGTACGCCGCCAGCACGTCGCCGCGCTCGGCGGCGGGGATCGGCGCGAGGAACCGCTCCCACTCGTCGGGCTGGAGGTGGCGCAGGCCGCCCTGGTAGAACCAGTCCCGCTCGCTGCGCCGCAGCAGCAGCACACCGCGCAGGATCAGCCCGGTGACCCGGTCCGGGTGGGTCTGGGCGTACGCCAGACCGAGGGTGACCCCCCACGACCCGCCGAACACCAGCCACCGGTCGACGCCGAGCCGCTCGCGGATCGTCTCCAGGTCGGCCACGAGGTCCCAGGTGGTGTTGCCCCGCAGCTCACCGAACGGGGTGCTGCGCCCCGCGCCGCGCTGGTCGAACAGCACGGCGCGGTAGCGCAGCGGGTCGAAGAACCGTCGCGCCGCCGGCACGAGGCCGCCGCCCGGCCCGCCGTGCAGGAAGACCACGGGTACGCCGTCCGGCCGCCCCACCTCCTCCACGTAAAGCTCGTGGCCGTCGCCGACGGCGATGCGGTGGGTGGCGTACGGCTCGACGGGCGGGTACAGGCGTGGCTCGGTCATGCCGCACCATCCTGCCCGCTCCCGGCCGGTCGTGCGGGGACGGTCAGCAGGCGACGCTGCTGCCGAGGTTGTCGAGCAGGGCGTCGGCGACCCAGCCGGACACCCCGGTCGTGCTGTCCCGCAGATAGGTCCAGGTGTAGGTGGTGTGCCCGTTCGCGCTGACCCGGTCGCCGTTGGTGTAGCAGTGGAAGTCGACGCTGTGGCTGAGCTGGCCGTAGCCGAGGGAACCGCAGGTGGTGTGCGGGCCGGTGCGGATGTTGACGTTGCTGGCGTTGAAGAGCGTGCCGAGCTTGGTGTCGATGTTGGAGTGCGCGTGGCTGCACGTCGCGCTCGCCGGAACGGCGGCGGTCACCACCGCGACACCGGTGCAGCCGACCGTCAGTGTGACCGCCGCCGCGACCGAGGAGAACTTCCGCATGCCGATCAACCCCCGAACGTGAGAACTCCCACACGTAAAGTGATCAGAATATTTGCATCTTCCACGGTCTCGGGCAAGAGTGCGCACGCGCTCACCTCATCGGGCCAGCAGCGCGCGCAGCTCCTTCACCACCTCGGCCGGGGCCTCCTCGGCCATGAAGTGCCCGTACGACACCGGCACGTGCCGCAGGTCCGGCGCCCAGGCCCGCCAGCGCGCCGCCGCGTCGAAGCCGAGCGCGGCCCCCCAGTCCTGCTGGAGCACGGTCACCGGCATCCGGAGCACCCGGCCCGCCCCGCGGTCCGCCTCGTCGTGCGCGAGGTCGACGCCGGCCGACGCCCGGTAGTCCGCCACGATCGAGGGGACCGCCGCCCGGCAGGCCCGCAGGTACGCGGCCCGCACGTCGGCGGGGATCGCGTCCGGGTCGCCGGACCAGAGGTCGAGGAAGTGCCCGAAGAACTCGTCCGGCGCGGCGCCGATCAGCCGCTCGGGCAGCCCCGGCGGCTGGGCCATCAGGTAGAGGTGGAAACCGACCGCGGCGGTGACGCCGTGCATCACCTCCCAGGTGTCGAGGGTGGGCAGCACGTCCAGCGCGGCCAGATGGGTGACCGTCTCCGGGTGGTCCAGGCCGGCGCGGATCGCCACCAGGGCGCCCCGGTCGTGCCCGGCCAGGGCGAACCGGTCGTGCCCCAGCGCCCGGGCCAGCGCCACCACGTCGGCGGCCATGGTCCGCTTGGCGTACGCGGTGCCGTCGGTGTCCGCGGGCTTGTCGCTCTCGCCGTAGCCGCGCAGGTCGGGGCAGATGACCGTGTGGTCGGCGGCCAGGTCCGCCGCGACGTGCCGCCACATGAGGTGGGTCTGCGGGAAGCCGTGCAGCAGCACGACCGGGCGGCCGGTGCCGCCCACCGCGGCGTGCAGGGCGACGCCGTCGGCGACGGTGACGCGGCGCGACTCGAATCCGTTGATCATGAGGTGTCCTCTCCGGGGTGTGTTCGGGTCCGCGTCGAGCCTCCCCGGTGCCGATCAGCGGCCGATCAGTATCGGATGAGTGCCCCGGCCGGGCCGCCGGTGCGCGGGTACCGGGCTGCCTAGAGTGGGCGGGGTGACCAGCCCGCCGCCCGTGCCCCCGGTGACCTTCGGGGTGCTCGGGCCGCTCGTGGCGGCCGGCGAGCGGGGCCCGGTGGCGCTGAAGGGCGCCCGGCAGCGTGCGGTGCTGGCCCGCCTGCTGGTCGCCTGGGGGCGCGTGGTGCCGGTCGACCGGCTCGTGGGCGACCTCTGGGCGGAGCCGCCGGAGGGCGCGGTCGGCGCGGTGCGCACCTTCGTGGCCGACCTGCGCCGGGCGCTGGAGCCCGACCGGCCGCCGCGCCGGCCGGCCCGGCTGCTGGTCACCGCCCCGCCCGGGTACGCGCTGCCGGCCGCCCCGGAGGCGGTCGACGCGGGCCGGTTCGAGGCGGCCGTCGGGGCGGCGGGAGAGTCGCTGGGGGCCGGACGCGCCGGACCGGCGCTGGCGGCCCTGGACGACGCGCTGGCCCTCTGGCGTGGCCCCGCATACGCCGAGTTCGCCGCCGAGCCGTGGGCGCGGGCGGAGATCGACCGGCTGGACGAGCTGCGGATGCTCGCCGTGGAGCGGCGCGCCGAGGCGCTGCTGGCCCTGGGCCGGGCCGCCGAAGCCGTCGGCGACCTGCGCGCCCAGGCCGCCGCCCAGCCGCTCCGGGAGGAGACCTGGCGGCTGCTCGCGGCCGCCCTCTACCGGGCGGGCCGGCAGGGCGACGCGCTCGCCGCGCTCCGGGAGGCCCGCGCCGTGCTGGTCGGGGAGCTGGGGGTGGATCCCGGGCCCCGGCTGCGCCGGCTGGAGGCCGACATCCTCGCCCAGGCCCCGCACCTCGACCAGGCGCCGGTCGCCGTCCCGGCCGCGCCACCGGCCGGGGGAGCGAGGGAGGAACGGCGCCCGTTCGTGGGGCGCGACGCCGAGCTGGCCAGCCTCACGGGACTGGCCGACCAGGTGGCCCGGCGCGGCCGGCCCGCCCTCGCCCTGGTCTCCGGCGACGCGGGCGCGGGCAAGACCGCGTTCGTCGAGGCGCTGGCCGACCGGCTCGCCGCCGCCGGCTGGACCTGCGCCGTCGGCCGGGTCCCGGAGTACGAGGGCGCACCGGCCGCCTGGCCGTGGACCCAGCTCGCCGCCGCCCTGCCCGAGCCGCCCGGGGAACCGCCGCCCGTGGCCACCGGCGGGCCCGGCGGCGGGGCGACGACCGGCGGGGCGACCACCGGCGGAACGACGACCGGTGGGCCGGTGGGCGGTGGGCTGTCCGGCGCGCCGGTTCCCGGTGGCGTGTCCGGCGACACCACCGCGGACGTCACGGGCGCCGCGGAACCGGCCGTGGCCCGCTACCGGCTGCACCGGACGGCGGTCGCCCGGGTGGGCGCGGCGGCGCGGCGCCGGCCCGTGCTGCTCGTCCTCGACGACCTGCACCGGGCCGACGAGGACACCCTCGACCTGCTGACCGCGCTGTTCACCGGCCCGGAGCCGGTGACCGGGCCGGTGCTGGCGGTCGGCACATACCGGGCCACCGGGATCACCCCGGCGCTGACCGGGGCCCTGGCCCGGCTGGCGCGCACCGAACCGGTCCGGGTCTACCTGGGCGGGCTCGCCGAGGCGGAGACCGCCGAGCTGGTCCGGACGGTGGCCGGTGCGGCCGACCCGGACACCGTGCGAGCGTTGCACCGGCGCAGCGGCGGCAACCCGTTCTTCGTCCGGGAGCTGGCCCGGCTGCTCGCCGCCGAGGGCGCCACCGCGCTGGAGCGCGTACCGGCCGGGGTACGGGACGTCATCCGGCACCGCCTCGCGCAGCTGCCCGAGGAGACCGGGGCGGTGCTGCGGCAGGCCGCGGTGCTCGGCCGGGACCTCGACCCGGAGGTGCTGGCCGCGCTGGTCGGCGAGGAGGCCATGCTGGACGCCGTGGACCGGGCCGCGCAGGCGGGGTTCCTCACCCCCGACGGCGCCCGCTTCGCCCACATCCTCGTCCGCGACACCCTCTACACCGACCTGTCGGCGCCGCGCCGGGCCCGCTGGCACGCCGCCGCCGGCGCCACGCTCGAACGGCTCCGGCCCGGCGACGTCACCGCCCTCGCCCACCACTTCGGACAGGCCTCCGGTCCGGACGCCGCGACCCGGGCCGCCCGGTACGCCGCGGCCGGAGCCGTTCGCGCCGAGCGGCGCTGCCACCCGCACGAGGCGGCCCGGCTGTGGCAGCAGGCCGTCGCCGCCCACGACCGGGCCGGCGGTGCCGACGTACGCGGGCGGCTGGCCGCGCTCATCGGCTGGGGGCGCGCCCTCGCCGTCACCGGGCACCTCGACCGGACCCGCCGGCTGCGGGCCGAGGCGGTCGCCGCCGTCGAACGGCTCGCCGACCCCGGCCTTACCGCCGACGTGCTGGCCGCGTTCGACGTGCCGGCCGTCTGGCCCCGCAATGACGACGAGGCGCTGTCCCGGCGGATCGTCGCCGCCGCCGAGGCCGCCCTCGCCGCGCTCCCCGCCGACCGGGGGGCCCGGCGGGGCCGGCTGCTCTGCACCCTCGCCCTGGAGCTGCGCGGCGACACCGGCGACCGGGGCCGGCGGGCGGCGGGTGAGGCCGAGGAGATCGCGCGCGGCCTCGGCGACCCGGCCCTGCTGGCCTTCGCGCTCAACGCCCGCTTCATGCACGCCTTCGACCGGGCCGGCCGGGCCCCGGAACGCGCCCGCATCGGCGCCGAACTGGTCGACCTGGCCGACCGGCACGGGCTCGTCACCTTCGAGGTGCTGGGGCATCTCATCGCGCTCCAGGCGCACTGCGCTCGCGCCGACCTGGCCGCCGCCGACGCCCACGCGGCCGCCGCCGACCGCCTCGCCGCCCGCTACGAACTGCCCCTCGTCGGCGTCTTCACCGCCTGGTACGCCGCTCTCCGGCTGGCCGTCGCGGGACGCCGTGCCGAGGCCGAGGCGGCGTACCGGGCGGCGGCCGTGCGGCTCGACGCCGGGCAGATGCCGGGCATGGCCGCCGGGCTGCTGCCGTTCGCCCTGCTCTGCCTGCGGCTGTCCACGGGCGACGATCCCGGCCCGGCGCTGACCGAGGCTGACTCCACCGGCCCGTACGCCCCGTGGGTCCGGCCGCTGGCCCTGCTCGCCGCCGGGAGCCGGGACGAGGCCGCCGCCGCGCTGCGTGCGCTGCCCGAGTCGCCGCACGACCTGCTGCGGGAGGCCCGGCTCTGCGTCGCCGCCCGGGCCGCCCTCGACCTCGACGACCGCCCGGCCATGGCCCGGCTGCACGCCGCCCTGCGCCCCGCCGCCGAGGAGCTGGCCGGTGCCGGCAGCGGCGTGCTCACCGCGGGTCCGGTGGCCCGCTACCTCGCCGACCTCGCCGCCGCCCTCGCGGCCGACTGACCGGACCCGCCGGCTCGGGCCGCGCCCCCGGCGACCCGCTCATGCGCCGCCGGCGCCGCGCGCCCAGGCGGTATCTCACCGTCCACCAGGGGTGGACGGCGGGGAGGTGACCGGCTGATGCCCGCCGCCGGCCGCCGCGGAGGCGGGGCCGGCGGCGAGGACGGGTCAGGCGTTGGCGGGGACATCGCCGTCGGGGCCGGGCGCCGGCTCGCCGGTGACCTCCGCCTCGGGGGCGGGCCGCTGCGCCGGGGTGCGCACCGCGAACGCGTCGAAGCTCGGCCGGTCCAGGGAGGCCCGCTCCAGGAACGGCTCGGCGGTGGGCCGCTCGCCGTCGGCCCGCTCGTCGGGCTCCGCGTCCACCGGCACGGCCGGGGCGGCCACCGCGGCCGGCACCGCGGCCGGGGCGGGCACCACCACGGGGGTGGGCTCCGCGGGCGTTCCGGCGGGACGCGGCGCCACCATGGGGTACTCGGCCGTCTCCACACCGCCGGCGGCGGCCGCCATCACCGCCGCCGCGGCCAGGTCGGCGACCCGCTTGGCCTCCCGCTGCACCCGGGCCCGGGTCTCCTTCGCGTGCTGCTCGGCGAGATCCGCCGCCCGGCGCGCGTCCTCCAGCCGCTTGGTCTCCGCGGTCAGGTCCCGGCGTACGCCGATCAGCCGCTCCTCCAGCGCCGCGCCCTCCTGCTCGACCGTGGCGATGTCCCGGCGGGTCTGCTCCAGCTGCTGACCGACCGTCGCCAACTCGGCCTGGAGCTGCGTGAGCGCCTCCTGCCGCTGCTGGATCTCCTGCTGCACCGTGGCGAGCTGCTCCTGGTGCGCCGCGGTCTCGTCGTCGGCCCGCTCCCGCACCTCGGTGGCGTACTGCTGGGCCTCGGCGACCAGGGCGGCGATGTCGCGTTCGGCGGCGGCGGCCCGGTCGGCCAGCTCCTGCTCGGCCGCGGCCCGCTGCTCGTCCAGCTCGCGGGCCATCGTGGCCTGCCACTGGGCCAGTTCCTGCTGGGCCTTGCTCCGGTTGGCCTGCACCTCCTGCTGGATCTGGGTGCGCGCCGCCTTCACCAGCGCCTCGGACGCGGAGCGTGCCTGCTCGACCTGCTGGGCGCTCTGCTCGGCGATCCGCTTCGCCTCCTGCTGGGCCCGGTCGTGGGCGGCCTGGCCCTCGACGCGCAGCTTCTCCGTCAGCTCCCGGATCGCGGTCAGCTCCGCCTGCGCGGCGGTGTGCCGCTCCTCGTCCGCCTTCTCCTGCTCGGCCCGGCGGTTGGACAGCTCCTCGGCCAGCTCGCGCCGCTCCCGGTCCGCCTCGTCGCGCGCGGCGGCCAGCACCTTCTCCGCCTGCGCCTGGAGCTCGGCGGCGCGCTTGGTGGCCGTCTCGGTGATCTGCCCGGACTGCTTCTCGGCCAGGTCGAGGATCTGGTCGACCATCGGGCCGAGGTCCCGGAAGGACGCCCGGTCCACCTGCGTCGGGCGCTGCCGCAGCTCGGCGGCCTCGGCCTGCGCCCGCTGCGCCTGCGCGGTCAGCTCCCGCACCTGGGCGTACGCGCGGTCCCGGTCGGCCGTCACGGCGGTCAGCTCGCCGTCCATCTGCTCGACGTACCGGTCCACCTGGCGTTTGTCGTAGCCGCGCAGCGCCGGGTCGAACCTCGGCCGCGCGGACACGTCGTCGTGGGGTGCGAACGGTTCCTCGCCGTTGGACATGCGCCATCCTCCGTCGGTTCGCCAGCGCCAGGCCGGCGGATGACCGCCCCGCAGGGCATGATGAGGCGCAACGGTACCGCCGTCGGCGCGCGGGTTCCGCCCCGCCCCGCCCCCGAGCGCGGCCGCGGGTCCACCCGGGCCGGTGGACGGTCCGACTCAGACCGGGAAGTACGGGTTTCCGGCGGTCAGGCGGACGGTGAAGCCGTCGGCGTCCCGGTGCAGCGTCACGTGGTTGCACGACTGGTGGCTGATCCACAGGCCGAGGCCGCCGGCGGCGCCGTTGCCCGCGGGCAGCAGCCCGGCGTAGGGGTCGGTGGGGCCGCTGCCCCCGTCGTGCACGGTCACCACCATCCGGTCCGGCGCGCACCACAGCCGCATCCGCACCGGCGGCACGCCGTGCCGCAGCGCGTTGCTCACCACCTCGCTGACCGACACGACCAGGTCGTCGAGATGGTCGGCCGGGAGCTGGCCCCGGTGTGCGGCGCGTACCGCGTCGCGTGCCCCGGCCGGGCTCGGGTCGACCAGCTCGACCGCCGGTGCCGTCCGCTGCACCGGGTCGGGCAGGATCAGGCGCTGCTCGGCCAGGTAGGTCGCCGGCTCGGTGTAGCCGTCGGTCGGCACGTGGCTGCCGTCCGGCATCGCCACCCGGGGATGGGTCCGCAACACGTCCGCCAGCACCCTGGGCGCGGCGGTCCGGGTGTCGTACGCGCACATGCTCCAGAGCGGGAAGTCGTCGTAGGCGTGGTTGATGGCCGACTCGTAGCGCGCCCACCAGTCCCAGGTGGCGCCGAGCACGGCCGGTGGCAGCTCGCCGATTATCCGGATCTGCCGGGCGCCGTCGGCGACGTACGAGCCCAGCAGCTTCCGGTAGGCGCGGATGGCGGCGGTCGGGCGGGCGTAGAGGTCGCCGCCGGGCAGGAAGGTGACCGCGGCGCCGGTGGGCAGGGCCCGGCGGACCAGTTCGGCGTTGCGCCCGCCGACGCCCACGACCGTCGGCTCCCCGGCCTCGATCCCGCCGAGCAGGAAGGGCAGCACGACGGCCAGGAGGTGCTCGTCGGAGTCGTAGAGGACCGCCTCGTGGTAGTAGCCCACGTGACCGGCGCCGGCTCCCGTCCTCATCGGACCACCTCCACCCGCACCTCGGCCAGGTCGAGCAGCTCGACGAGTCGCGCCGCGGCCGAGCGCGAGGTGCGCACCACGGCGGTGGCGTCGTGCCGGCGCGCGTGGTCGCGCAGGTGCAGCAGGCAGCGGTGGTCGACGAAGCGCAGCCCGGTCGCCTCGAGCACGAGCCGGCCGCCGACCGGTCGCGGGTCGGCCCGGTCCAGCGCGGCGGCGAAGAGCAGGTGGTTGGACGGGTCCAGCTCGCCGCCGAGCTCGACGACCGCGTCCCCGCCACCGGCGTGCAGCCGGAACAGCACCCCGGCGTTGGTCTCGGGGTGCATGCAGGCCAGCTCGGCGATCGCCGCGTCGGTCAGCTCCCGGCGGTCGTAGGCGCAGACGGCCGACATCGGCTGCCGGCGCATCCAGCGGTCGATGAGGTGCTCGTAGCGGGCGAACGCCGCCCGCTGCGCGGCGGAGCGCACCAGGGTGGTCGCCTCGGCCACCACCCGCAGGCCGGTGTAGCCGGCGGCCAGCGCCTCGCGGGTGGCCGCCGCGTAGGCCCGGACCTGCTTCTCCGGGTCGACGATCTCATCGTGGCGGTAGGCCTGCTCGACCGGGACCAGCCGGAGCGCGCGCCGGCTCAGCGCGTCGTCGAGACCGGGGAGGCGCGCCAGCCGGTCGGCCAGGGAGTCGGGGTCGCCGGGACCGACCAGCCAGACCTGCTCGCCGGCCGCGAGGCCCGCGGCCAGGTGGGCGACCGCCCGGGCGTTCAGCGCCGCCGGGTCGCCGTAGGCCAGGCAGACGTGACCATACGTCGTCGACGGCGCGCTCGCGCTGGTCACTCCGGCTGCCTCACGGGCGTCAGTCTAGGCCCACCCGGCGCCGGGGGCCTTCCGGCCGCCTGGCGCCCCGGCCCCGTGGGCCGGCACCGGGCCGGGGCGGGCGTCAGGCGAACTGGAGGTTCCGCCAGGCGGTCGACTCCAGCGGCGGATCGCCCAGCTCGTACTCGGCCCAGTTGTTCCAGTAGGCGACCGCGTCCACGTCGTTCTGCTGCCGCAGCCAGGTCACGTGGTCCCGCATGGCCTGCGCCCGGCCCGCCCCGGTGGCGTCGGCCGTGGTGCGGACCAGGCCGTACTCGGGCACCAGCAGCCGGATCCCCGGGTACGCGGCCCGCACCTTGCCGAACGCCACCCCGAACATCCGCGACGCCGGCCAGTACGTCGCGGTGTCCCGCGAGTAGCAGTCCACGCCGTAGTGGGTCATGCCCGGGTAGCCCCAGTCGGCCGGGTCGCCCCGCCCCTCGTCGAGCCAGTAGCGGGTGACGATCGGGCCGTGCCCGAGGACCCAGCGCCGGTTCCGGTGGGCGGCGACGATCTGCGCCACCCGCGTCGCGGTGGTCCGGTACGTCGTCGGCGTCACGTCGCCCATCGGCTCGTGGTACCAGGTGAGGTAGACCGGCCGGTTCAGGCCGTCCAGCCAGCCGGTCAGCTGCTCGACGTCGTCCTTCCAGGACACGTGCATGACGGCCGACGGGGCGTCGACGAACTTGCCGGCGTTCAGCGGGGGCAGCTCCGGCAGGGCGTCCGCGTCGCCGCCGTCCGTGCCGAAGTCGCGCATGTAGCGGATGCCCGGGTACTCGGCCACCACCCGCTGCGTCCGCGCACCCTTCTCGGTGCTCATCCCGAGCAGCAGCGGCACGGTCAGGGTGGTGGCGGCGGTGCCGGTCCGGCCCGCGGCGTCCCCGGCCGTGGCGGTCAGCGTGACCGTGCCCCGGCCGGCCAGCACGGTCACCGTGAAGCGGGCCGGATCGCCGGGGTACGGCGTGACGGTCACGCCGGGCGAGGCGCTGCCGAGCTGCACGGTCATCGGCACGCTGAGATCCACCCGGACGGGGCCGTCCCAGGCCGCGCCGGTGGGGTCGCTGACCCGGCCGGAGAGGGTCAGCAGCCGCGAGTCGGGATGGTAGGCGTCCACCCGGACGGTCGTGGACTGACCGGGCAGCAGGACGGTGGGGTCGGCGGTGACGGAACGGATGACGGGTGCGGCCATGGGATGCCTCCAGGCGTGCTCGTAGGCGCTCCGGCCGCACGTCCTCGGGTGGCCAGGACGGCTCTGACCTGCTCTTTTACCAGCTTGCGTCGCTCCGTCGGCATCGCCATCAGCGGCGGCAGATGGCGCAAAACCCGGTCCGGTGGGCATCCTGTACGGCGTGCCGATCACCGTACGTGAGCTGACCGGGGCGGACTGGCCGCGGCTGTGGCCGATGCTGCGCGACATGGGCGTCGGCGATGAGCCGGCCGAGGTCCACCGGGAGCGGTTCCTGGTGCTGCTCGCCGACCCGCGCTGGGCGCTGCTCGGCGCGGTCGACGACGACGGGCTGAGCGGGTACGCCGCCGCCCAGGACCACGGGCCGCACCTGCGCTCCGGCGACGCGCACCGCACCGTGCGCCTGCACGACCTGCACGTACGCTCGGACCGGCGCCGGCGCGGCGTGGGCCGCGCGTTGCTGACGGCGGTGCCGGAGTGGGCGGCCGGTCGGGCCCGCCACCTGGAGTGGCAGGCAAACCGGGAGCGGGCGGCGCCCTTCTACGAGCGGCTCGGCCACCGCGGCGATCCCTGCCCGCAGCCCGACTACCCCACCTTCCTGGTCGACTTCGGGCCGCGCTGACCCCTGCGACGGGCGAGGTCAGCCGAGCGGATGGGAGATGCCGCGGGCGTGGTCGGTCACGGCGGCGCCGACCACGGTGGCGCTGAGCGGCAGCACCTCCAGGCAGCGGCGCACCGCCGCGGCCATCAACGCGTTCGGCACCCGCATGGACAGCGTGCAGTGCGGCACCCAGCGGCCCGGCTGGTAGTGCTCGACCAGCCCGATGCCGGCCCGGGCCAGCCGCTCGTGCACCGCGCCGTGGTGGGCGAGCAACTCCGGTGTGGGGGCCGGACCGAGCCACAGCACCCGCCCCACGAACTGCCCGGCGTGCTGGAACTCCAGCCGCAGCGGGGCGGCGACCACCATCCCGGCCAGCGCCTCGGCGACCCGGTGCGGGTCGAGGCGCGGCGCGACCGCCAGCGAGACGTGCGGCCGGTGCCGCTGCTCCAGCAGCGACTTCATGCTCTGCACGCCCTCGGACTCCAACGCGTCCCAGAGCACCCGGATCCGCCGGGTGGCGTCGGTGTCGAGATACAGCTCCAGCGCCGCGACCACGCGATCACCCTAAGGGGGTGAGGTTTGCCGCCCGGCCTGGGCGGTACTGCCTCCGGTGGCACCGACGGTGGAGGAGCGTGGGACCCGTGGACGTGAACGACCTGCTGACCGACGCGTACGGCCGGCTGCCCGACCTGGTGGCGGGAGCGCTCGATGGGCTGAGCCCGGACCAGCTGCGACAGGCGCCGGCCGCCGGGGCGAATTCGGTGGCCTGGCTGGTGTGGCACCTCACCCGGCTCCAGGACCACCACGTCAGCGACGCCATGGGGGAGCAGCAGCTGTGGATCGGCGGTGACTGGGCGGGGCGCTGCGGGCTGACCGCCGACCCGGACGACACCGGATACGGGTACGGCCCCGAGCAGGTCGCCCGCGTGCGGCCGGAGGACGGCGGGGTGCTGCTCGACTACCACCGGGCGGTGGTGGACCGGACCCTGGCGTACCTGCGCGGGCTGCGCCCGGCCGACCTGGACCGGGTGGTCGACGAGAACTGGGACCCGCCGGTCACCCTCGGGGTGCGGCTGGTGAGCGTGCTGGACGACGATCTCCAGCACGTCGGCCAGGCCGCCTACGTGCGCGGGCTCATCCAGCGGGGCTGACGGCCGCCCGGGCGCGGCGCAGCGCGGCGTGCCCGAGCAGGTGGAACGCCTGTGCCTCCGGGGAGGTGCCCGGGCCGGTGAAGTCCGGCGCGCCGCTGACCCCGGTCACCCGCCCGTGGCGGTCCACCCGCAGGCCGGCGGCCGCCAGCAGCTCTGCGCCGGTGCCCAGCCACGACGCCGGCAGCCAGCCGTCGGCCACCCCGGTCAGTGCCGCGTACCCGAGGAGCTGGGCGGTGTTCGCCTCCCGGAACGAGCGGGGATCGTCGAGCACGTCGGGAAAGAGCCCGTCGTCCGTCCGGTACGCCAGGCAGGCGTCCAGCACCGTGCGAGCGTGCCCGGCCAGCTCGGCACGGGCCCCGGCCGGCCAGTCCGGCGCGAGGCACAGCGCCCGGGCGATCCCGGCCACCACCCAGCCGTTGCCGGTGCCCCAGGGGCGCGGGTGGTCCAGCTCGTCCCGGTCCTCGTCCCAGCGGGCCGCGTAGAGGCCGGTGCGGGGATCGAACAACCGGCGCCGGTGCCCGTCGACCTGAGCGGCGGCCAGGTCCGTCCGGCCGGTCAGCGCTAGCAGCGGCACCACCATGTAGACCGTGTCCGCCCAGACCTGGCGGCTGTCGAGCAGGTGGAACAGGGTCCCGTCGGCGGCCCGGGGCGCCCGGGTGACCAGCCAGTCGAGCTGCGCGTCCAGCGCGGCGGCGTAGCGCGGGTCCCCGTCGGTCGCGGCCGCGTGGCGGACCGCCTCGCCGCAGGCAGCGCCGTTGACCGCCCCGGCCTCGCCGGACACGTCGCCGAGCCGCCCGTCCGGGTGCTGGCGGGTCACTGCCGCGTCGGCGACCAGCAGGGCCAGCTCGCCGAGCCCGAGGTCCAGCAGGGCGTGCCCGGTCACCCCCTGCTCCCACGACTGGCGCTGCATGGCCAGCAGCGCGGCGAGCACGCGGTCGGCCGCGGCGTCCCCGGTCATCCCCATTCCTCCGCAGTACCCGAGTTCCGCCCGGCGCACCAGCCCGGCTCACCCGGACGAGGTGAGTTGGGTTCACCCGACCGGCGGGGATGCTGCGGGAGCAGACGGACCGGCGGGGAGCCGCAACCACGGACACGGGGAGGGACCGATGAGCGCCTCGGCGGCGGAGCATCTGGCCCGGCAGGTCGCCGGCCCGCATCCGGACCTGCCGGAGACCACCACCGGCACGATGCGCCTGGACCTGCGTGAGGGTGCGCGCACCGAGCACTGGTACCTGACCATCTGCCACCAGGAGGTCCGGGTGGATCGCCTGGCGGAGGACGCCGACCTGGTGGTCCGCGCCGACCGAGAGGTGTTCGACCGGATCGCCGCCGGCCGGTTGAACCCGGCTGCGGCGCTGCTGCGCAACGACCTGACGGCGCAGGGCAACCTGCGGCTGCTGCTGACGCTGCGCCGCCTCTTTCCGGGCCCGTCCGGCGCCCGGCACCCGCGTGAGGTGGCCGGCGGTCGCAACCGGGTGGAGACGCGATGAAGCAGGAACTGGTCAACGTCCTCGCCGGCAACGCGTTCGCGCTCAGCGACGCGCAGGGCGACATGGAGGTCGACCCGTACGCTCCGATCGGCCTGTTCTCGTTCGACACCCGCTTCCTGTCCCAGTGGGTGCTCACCATCGACGGGGAGCGGCTGCATGCCCTGTCCCGGGACGAGCTGGCCTACTACGAGACCCGGTTCGTGCTGGTCCCCGGCGCCGCCAGCCACTACGTGGACGCCGACGTCTCGGTGATCCGGCACCGGTCCATCGACGACAGCTTCAACGAGCGGCTCACCGTGCTCAACCACTCCGCCGAGCCCGCCGATTTCACCGTGCGGATGGAGATCGGCAGCGACTTCGCCGACACTTCCGAGATCCTCCGGCCCGGGCCGCGCCGGCCACGGGTCGTCGCCGACGCGGCGCACCAGCAGCTGCGGATCTGCTACGAGCGGGGTCGGTTCGCCCGGGAGACCGTCGTCTCCAGCACCGCGCCCGTGGAGGTCGACCAGCGGGGCATGACCTTCCGGATCCGGGTCGCCCCGGACGGCGAGTGGCACACCGACCTGCACATCGCGATGATCATCCGCGGTGCCGGCGGACAGGACCTGCGGTCCAGCCTGGAGTCCCACCGCCAGCACGTCCATCACGACATGCCGGAGGACCTGGCCCGCTGGTTCGACCACGCGCCGCAGCTGATCGCCGAACGGGAGTCCCTGACGTCGGCGTACCGGCAGGCGCTGACCGACCTGGCCTCCCTGCGGTACGCGCCGCTGTCGTACGCCGAGCGGGTGCCGGTGGGCGGGCTGCCCTGGGCCATGGCGCTGTACGGCCGGGACGCCATGCTCACCTGTCTGGAGACCCTGCCGTTCACCCCGGAGCTGACCCCGGCGACGCTGCGCCTGCTCGCGCTGCTCCAGGGTGGACAGCTCGACGACTATCACGACGAGGAGCCCGGGAAGATCCTGGCCGAGCTGCGCTACGGCGAGGCCGCCGCCTTCGGCGAGCAGCCCACCGCGTTCTACTACGGTGCCGCCGACACCACCCCGCTGTTCGTGATCCTGCTCGACGAGTACGAGCGCTGGACCGGCGACGCCGAACTCGTCCGGCAGTTGCGCCACCCGGCCCGGATGGCGCTGGACTGGCTCGACGAGTACGGCGACCCGTACGGCGACGGCTACCTGCGCTACCAGCCGCGCAACACGGTCAACGGGCTGGCCAACCAGACCTGGCGGAACTCGCCGGAGGCCATCATCGACCGGCACGCCGTCGAGCCGCCGTACCCCCGGGCGACCTGCGAGTTGCAGGGCTACGCGTACGACGCGAAGATCCGGGGCGCCCGCCTGGCCCGGGAGGTCTGGGGCGACCCCGGCTACGCCGACCGGCTCGAAGCCGAGGCAGCGCGGCTGCGGGAGCGGTTCAACCGGGACTTCTGGCTGCCGGACCGGGGCTACTACGCGCTCGCGCTCACCCCCGGCGGGGAGCCGGTCGACGCGCTCACCTCCCACCTCGGGCACCTGCTGTGGAGCGGGATCGTCGAGCCGGAGCGGGCCGACGCGGTCGCCACGCACCTGCTCGGCCCCGAACTCTTCTCCGGCTGGGGGGTGCGCACCTATGCCGCCGGGCAGCGGCCGTACAACCCGGTCGGCGCGCACCTCGGCGCGGTCTGGCCGTCGGACAACGCGTTCATCGCGGCGGGCCTGCGCCGCTACGGGTACGACGCCGAGGCGGCCGAGGTCGCGGCCGGCATCCTCGCGGTGGCGGAGACGCTCGGCGGGTCGGTGCCGGAGGTGATCGCCGGCTACCCGCGCGAGATCACCAAGTACCCGGTCCAGCTGCCGGCGGCCGGCCGGCCGCAGTCGTGGGCCTCCGGTGGCCTGCTCATGCTGCTCGCCACCATACTCGGGCTGCGCCCCTGCGGGGAGAACCTGCTGGCGGACCCGCACATCCCCGACGGGTATGGCCGGCTCGAGCTGCTGGACGTGCCGGGGCGCTGGGGGCGGGCCGACGCCTACGGCCGCGACCGCACCACGGGCCGGCGGGTCCGGATCGGCGGGCCGGCCGGCGAGCGGCGTACCTACGGGTGACCGGCACCCCGGCCGACCCCGGTCAGCGGGGCCCGGCCGCACTCTCCTCCGGCGCGGCGGCCGGCACCGGGGCCGGCTCGACCGGCACGTCGCGGGCGCGCCGGGCCAGCCCCCGGTCGACGCCGACGAAAAGGATCCCGAGCAGCCAGAACGTGACGGCGAAGAAGAGCGCGCTGAGCCCCACGCCCCCGTAGCCGAGCTGGCCGACGTCCAGGAACGGGTACGGGTAGCGGTGCACGACCAGCCCTCGCACCAGGGCGAACCCGAGGTAGGCGACCGGGAATGCCAGCCACCAGGCCGCGTACCGCGGGCGCAGCCGGCCCCGCCGGTCGAACAGCGCCCAGTCGGCGATCGCCAGCAGCGGCACCACGGTGTGCAGGAACTGGTTGCCCCAACACTCGCCCGGCTCCCGGTGCGGCTGAACCATCGCGAACGGGCTCGCCGGGTTGGCCAGCACGAGGTGGTAGACCGTGCCGGTGATGGTGATGTAGAGGGTCACGGCGCCCTTGAGCGCGCTCGGCGGCTCCGGGCAGCCCTGCCAGGCCCGCCAGGCGGCGTACCCGGCGAAGACGCCGACAGCCACGTTGCTCTGGATGGTGAAGTACGGCAGCAGGCCGGTCACCGTGGCCGGGCCGAGCGCGGTGAGCACGATGCCGGCCACCACGCCGAGCACGACGGCCAGGCGGAAGGGGATCGCCAGTCGGCGACGCCGCGGGGTCACCGGGGCACGCTACCAGCCCGTCCGCCGCCGATCGCCGGTCCGAGCGGCCGGCTGGGCGGCCCGGACAGATACCGCGCTGGTGCCGGCCCCGACGGTCACCCTGAGCGCACGGAGGGGTGGACCGAGGCGGGTATCTGCGCCGGCCGGTTCTCCGGATGGATGGTCGTCGCGAGACCGGCCGTCGGGCTGCTGGGCGTGGGCTCCGGGGGGCCGGTGACGCGGGTGCTGGGCCTGGTGCTGGTCCCTTGCGTCGGATCTTCGCTCGGCTGCGGTTTGGTCGGGTCGGTGCCGGAGCTGGTCGGCTTGCCCTTCCCGTGGAGCAGCGCGTCGCAGTAGCCGGGTACCTTCTCCGGACCGCCGGCGGCTGCGACCAGGGCGGCGAAGGGAGGCGCCTCCAGGGCATGCCCCCGGTCGGCGTTCTTCTTCGCCCGGTAGGCGGTGCACAGCCCGGCGATCCCGGACGGACTGCCCGGCCGGTCGGTCGGGGCGGCGCTCGGGGTGGCCGGGTGGCTCGGGCCGGCCGTCGGCGTGGCCGGCCCGCCGGTGCCGGCACCGGGGGAGGGCGTGAGCGGCGCGCCTCCACCGCCGCCCAGCGGCCCCGGCAGGTTGCCGGTGACGGCGGCCAGGGCCACCCCGCCGGTGGCGGCGGCGAGCACGGCGGCCAGGGCGAGCTTGGCGCCGAGCAGGCCGGCGTGCAGCCGTCGCGGGGGACGGGACACCGGGACCGGAACGGCGTCGCCGGCCCGGGCCCGGCGGAACGCCTGGACGGCGGCCCCCTCGCCGCTGAGTTCCTGCGGATGGGGATCGGCGCGGACAGCCGCGAGGAACCGGACGAGCGCCTGCGGCCCGTCCAGCTCGTCGGTGACCGGACCGACGAGCAGCCGCTCGACGGTCTCCTGGTCCATCCGGTGTCCGTTCATCTCGTGTCCCTCAGCGCCGCCACCGGTCGTGGCGTCACACGCGAGGCCCGCCGCGCGCCCCGCTCGGCGGGTGAGATCGGTCACCAGCGCCGGGTCAGCCCATGGTCTTCGCCCCGTCGATCGACTCGCGGATGATGTCGGCGTGCCCGGCGTGCTGCCCGGTTTCGGCGATGAGATGCAGCAGCACCCGGCGCACCGTCCAGCTGGCGCCCGGCTCGAACCAGGGAGCGCTCGGCAGCGGATGCGCGGCGTCGAGGTCGAGCGTGGCGATCAGGCCGTCGGTCTCGGCGGCCACCCGGTCGAACTCGGCGAGCAGCCCGGCCAGCGTCTCGCCCGGGAGCATCCGGAAGTGGCCGGCCCAGTCGACCGGCTCGCGCTGCATCGCCTCGGCGCCGCCCACGGCGAACCGCATCCACCGGTGCTCGGTGAGTGCCACGTGCTTGATCAGGCCGCCGAGGCACAGCTCGCTGGCCGTGCTTCGGCGTGCGGCCTGCTCGTCGTCGAGCCCCGCCACGGTCTGCCGGAGGAAGCCACGGCGCAGCTGGAGGGCGGCGAGCAGATCGGCCCGCTCGCCGGTGAGGACCTGGTCGGTGGTGCCCATGCCGCCGCCTTTCGCTGGAGGACGGGGACACCGTACGACCCGCCACCGACACTTCTCCGGCTCCACACCGGACGTCCCCGAGTTGCCGTTTCGTCCCGATCGCGGTGCACTGAATTACATGGGTGTCATCAAGGTGGGCACGTCCTCCTGGGCCGACCAGATGCTGGTCCGCTCGGGCTGGTATCCCCGCGCGGTCAACACCCCGGCCGGCCGGCTCGGCTGGTACGCCGAACGGTTCGGCCTGGTCGAGGTGGACACCTCGTACTACGCGATCCCGGCGCCGGAGACCGCCGCGGGCTGGGCGGCCGCCACCCCGCCGGGCTTCACCTTCGATGTCAAGGCGTTCCGCCTCTTCACCGGCCACCACACCCCGGTCGACGCGCTGCCGCGGGAGCTGCGACCGGCCGGCGGTCCGAGCCGGATCCGCTGGCGGGACCTGTCCGCCGGGGCGTACGACGCGCTCTGGGACCGATTCCACGCGGCGCTGGCGCCGCTCGCGGCGGCCGACCGGCTCGGCGCCGTGCTGCTGCAGTTCCCGCCCTGGCTGGCCCGCGGTGACGCGGCCCGGCGGCGGATCCTGTCCGTGGCACGGCGGTGCCGGCCCTGGCCGGTCACCGTCGAGCTGCGGCACTCCTCCTGGTTCAGCGAGGACGCCGTGGTGGACACCGTGACCTTCCTGCGCGAGCACGGTCTCGGGTACGTCTGCGTGGACATGCCGCAGGGGCACGAATCCTCGGTGCCGCCGATCCTCGTCGCCACCGCCGACCTCGCGGTGGTGCGGTTCCACGGGCACAGCACCGCCTGGGAGAGCGGCGACAAGCAGGAGAAGTTCCGCTACGCCTACGGCGAGGAGGAGCTGCGGCGCTGGTCCGTGCTGCTGGGCGAGCTCGCCGACCAGTGCGCCGAGCTGCACGTGCTGCTGAACAACTGCTGCGGCGACCAGGCCCAGCGGGACGCCGCCCGGCTCGCCGCACTGCTCGGCGTCGCGCCCGCCGCCACGCCCGCCTGAGGTTTCCGCCGGCACCCCCCGGGTACCGGCGGTGCCGAGGACCGACAGCGAGGGGGACGCGTGGACGAGCGGCGGGACGAGCCCGGCGGCCTGACCCGGGACGACCGGGATCCCCGGGCGATCCGGGAGGCCGAGGAGGCGCACGGCGGCAGCATGGCACCGGGCGTGGTGGACGACACCGGGCACCCGGTGGCCGAACCTCCCGTGCCGGACAACGAGCCGTCGACGCTGGGCCGGCCGGGGGAGGACGGCACCGGCTCCTGATCCGACGACCGACGACCGACGCCCGGGGCGCTGATGCGCCCCGGGCGTCGATTCGCTGCGGGTCACCTGCCTGCCATGGCCATCGGTCGCTTGGACGCGGCCATCCCGGCCATCTTGCCGATCGCCATCGGGGCACCGGCCAGCCCTCCGGCACGGCCGATCAGGCCCCGGAACACCTGTCCGGGCTTCTGCTGCTCGCCCATGTACGCGGACACCACCACCAGGGCGCCGGTCATGGCCGGGATCGCCCACTGGAGCAGCTTCATCTGCCGCTGTGAGGAGGCGACGTTCGCGGGTGTCTGGTAGCTCGGCTGGGTGGCCCCCGCGACGGGCGGCCCGCCCGCCTTCTGCAGGCGCATGCCGAGCAGCCGGCTGTAGCCGGTCACCGCCAGCGCGCCGACGGTCAGCGCGGTCTTGATCGTGCTCATCTTCCCCACGCCCGACTGGGCCGCCACGCGTGGACTCTCCGTGATCAGCTCGCCGACCGCGCCGGCCAGGTGCGCGCCGATCGCGGCCGCGTTGACCGGGGTCCATCGCGCCCAGCCGGCCGAGGCGACCGGCAGCCGCTGGGTCGAGTCGTCGATCTTTGTCGCCGCGCCGTTGACGCCGAGCGCGCCCATCAGTGAGCCGCCGAACCAGGCCGCCAGGCCCAGGTCGTGCATCGAGCGCAAAGCGGTGTGCCGTTCGGACATCTGATCCCCCTTCGCCGTGTTCGGGCGGTGCGGCTTACCCACCTTCGGCGAACCTACGCACCGTCTTCCGGCGACCGGCCGCCTCGTCCCTGACGCGGCGGCGACGGATCAGCGCGCGGCGGCGACGGAATCAGCGGGGCGGAAGCGCGGCGGCGAAGGCGGCGACCCGGACGGCCAGCGGGGCGGCGGCGCGTACCCAGGTGAAGTGGTCCAGCGGACCACCCGCCTCGGCGACGGTGTAGCGGTGCCGGGTCACGGGGGCGGCGGCGAGCTTGCCGCAGAGGTGGTCCAGCGTCTCGTGCGGCGTGTACTGGTCGTCGTCGACGCTGACCGCGAGCACCGGGGTGCGGACCTGCCGGACCGCCGCCTCCGCGTCGACCCCGTCGAGCACCGGGAAGCGCCCGGTCCGCGCCGTGTACGCCCAGTCCCGGATCACCCCGCGGGCCTGCCGCCCGCCGAACCCCCAGCCCGGCCAGACGCCGATCAGCCGGGCGACCGCCGCGATGCCCTGGGTGTACGGCAGCACGCCCCAGCCGCGCCGCCCCGGGTACCCGCGCCACCAGGGGATGCCCACCGCCACCAGGGCCAGCCCGTCCACCCGGTCGGCGTCGTGCAGCGCCTGGTGGAGCACGGCGACCTGCCCGCCGAGCGAGTGCCCGAGCAGCAGCCGCGTCCGGCCGTCCAGCCGGGGCTTGAGCGCGTCGAGCACCGCGCCGACGTCGGTGGCCAGCTCGGCGTAGCCGTACCGGCAGCCGCGGGAGGGCGCGGGGGTGCTCTCGCCGGTGCCCCGCAGGTCGGCCACGACGGGGGCGAGGCCGGCGTCGCGCAGCGCGGTGGCGAACGGCCGGTAGTAGCGGGCGCGGACGCCCATGGCGGGCCAGATCACCACCACGGGCGCACCGGGCGGTCCGTCGGGCTCCGGGTAGACCTGGACGCCGATGCGCGCCCCGTCGACGTCCACGAACTCCTGCGTGTACTCCCCGCTCACCGGGTCAGCCTACGGTGGCGAGGCTACCGGCGGGTAGCAAGGGGTGGGCCGGCCGTCTGGACCGGGATCCGGGTCCCGGCCACCGACCGCGCGGCCGCGCTCACCCGGTCCACGGCCGCCAGCACCGCCGGCACGTCCAGCTCGGCCAGCGCGGGATGCACCGCCGGGCCGTCCCCGCCCGGGCGCGGCCCGGCCCACAGCGCCTCGTGCCACGGCCGGTCCGGCGGCGGCCCCCACGCGGCGGGCGGCACCGGGCCGAACAGCAGCACCGACGGGGTGGCGTAGGCGGTGGCCAGATGACCGGTGCCGGTGTCCCCGCACAGCACCAGGCGGGCGTGGGCGACCAGGGCGGCCAGCTCGCCCACGTCGGTCTTGCCGGCCAGTACCGCGTCGGCCGGCAAGCCGGCCCGCCGGGCCACGGCGGCGGCGAGGTCCCGCTCGGCGGCACTGCCGGTGACCACCACCCGGTGGCCCCGCCCGGCCAGCTCCCGGGCCACCGCCGCGAAACGCTCCGCGGGCCAGCGCCGCCGCGCCGCCTTGGCGCCCGGGTGCACGATCGTCACGCCGGTCGGCAGCCCGCCCGGCCCGGGGCGGCGCAGCGCCAGGTCGGTGCGGTCGGCGGGGATGCCGTACCAGCCGAGCATCCGGCACCACCGGTCCACCTCGTGCTCCTCGGCCCGCCAGGGCGGACCGTCGCGCCAGCCGGCCTCCGCGTTGGCGAAGGCCAGCAGCCGTCCCGGCCGGACCTCCGCGAGCATCCGGTGCGACTGCGGGCCCCGGCCGTGCAGGTTGACGGCCACCGCGGGCGGCGGGCCGGACCACCCGAGGTGACCCAGCCCGTCCGCGAAGACCTGCCGGTCCACGCCGCCCACCAGCTCGACGAGCGGGGAGAGCCAGCGCGGCGCGACCAGCGCCAGCTCGCCGCCGGGGTACGCGGCACGCAGTGCGCGCAGCGCCGGCACCCCGGTGGCGAGGTCACCGACGCCGAGCGCGCGGAGCACGAGGATCACGGGTACGAGGACTCCTGCTCGGCGCAGACCACCAGCTCGCGTACGGCGCAGCCGGGCGGCTGGGAGAGCGCGAACAGGACCGCCTCGGCGGTGTCGGCCGGGTCGTTGAGGATCGCGTCCGGGCCGGGCTTGTACCGCTCGTCCCGTTCGTCGAAGAACGCCGTCCGCATCCCGCCCGGGATCAGCAGCGTGACGCCCACCGACCCGGCCAGCTCGGCGGCGAGCGCCCGGGTGAAGCCGACCACCCCGAACTTCGCGGCGCAGTACGCGGTCGCGTCGCTGACCGCCTTGACGCCCAGCGTGGACGCCACGGTCACCACCGTGCCGTGTGCCCGCTCCAGGTGCGGCAGTGCGGCACGGATCACCGCGGCGGTGCCGAGCAGGTTGATCGTCACGATCCGGTCCCAGGTCCCGCCGTCGACGTCGGCCAGCCGGCCGGGCACGTCCATGCCGGCGGCGGTCACCACGCCGTCGAGGCCGCCGGCCTGCTCGGCGAGCTGCCGGGTGGCCGCCTCGGCGGCCCGGGTGTCGGCCAGGTCGCACTCGACCCACGGCACCCCGTCGGCCGGCGCCTGCCGGTCCAGCACGTACGGCCGCCCGCCGGCCTTGGCCACCGCGGTCACCACCGCCGCGCCCAGCCCGCTCGACCCGCCGGTCACGAGGACCGCCCGCCCGTTCAGATCCCTGCTCATGCCGGCACTCCGCTTCGCTCCGTGCCGTCCTGAGGCACCAGTGCACTGCGTTGACGATTCGCTCGCTGACGCTCGCTCATACCGCTCCCTTGACGAGGTGGAGGCCGCGCTGGCGCGCGGCCGAGATGGTGCCGGTGGTGGACCGCCCGGCCAGGAAGGGCACGGTGACGACCCGCCCGCCCCAGCGGCGCACCAGCTCCGCCTCGGGCAGCTCGGGCGCGCCGTCGCCGGCGTAGTCGCCGCCCTTCACCCAGACGTCCGGGCGGAGCCGGGCGAGCACCTGGTGCGGGGTGGGCTCGTCGAAGACCACCACCGCGTCGACGCAGTCCAGGGCGGCCAGCAGCCGCACCCGGTCCGCTTCCGGGTTGACCGGGCGCTCGGGCCCCTTGAGACCCCGGACGCTGCGGTCGGAGTTGAGGCAGACCACCAGGCAGTCGCCAAGGCGGCGGGCGGCCTGGAGGGTGGCCAGGTGACCGGCGTGCAGGATGTCGAAGCAGCCGCCGGTGGCCACCACCGTGCCGCCGTCGGCGCGTACCGTCGCGGTCAGTTCCTCGGCGGTGCGCGCGGCCGACACGGGCCCCGGCTGCTCGGGCGCCCGGTGCAGGCCGGCCGCCCCACCCGCGGCCACGTACGCGGACGCGGCCTCCACCGCCGCCTGCACCGCCTCGGTGACCGACGCGCCGTCGGCCAGCGCCAGCGCGGCGGTGGCGGCGAACCGGTCCCCGGCGCCGCAGGTGTCCCCGACGTGTTCCAGGGTGGACGGCGGCGGCACGACCAGCGGCGCGCTGCCGGAGTGGCACAGCACCGCCCCGTCCGGACCGGTGGTCACCGCGACCGCGCCCGCCCGCCACCGGCGGCGCAGCTCCTGCCCGGCCCGGGTGGCGGTGGAGAGCGCCGAACCGGCCCCGGCGTCGCCGGTGAGCTGCCGCAGCTCGGCCAGGTTCGGGGTGGCCAGCCGGGCCCCGGGCACCGCGGCCGGGCCGCGCGGGTGCGGGTCCCAGACCACCGGGGCGGTGGCGTCGGCCAGCGCCGCCCGCAGCGTCGGCTGCCGGAGCAGCCCGCGACCGTAGTCGCTCACCAGGACGGCCCGGGCCCGGGACAGCAGCTCCAGCACCGCCTCCGGCGGCTCGCCCGGCGGCTGGGGTTCACCGCCCCGGTCCAGCCGGAGCAGGGTCTGCCCACCGGCGCGGAGCCGGATCTTCTCGGCCGTGGCGCCGGGCAGCGGGATCGGGTAGACCTCGATCCCCGCCCCGGTCAGCAGGTCCGCCAGCCGGGCCCCGCCGGCGTCGTCGGCCAGCCCGGTCACCAGCGCCACCTCGGTCTCCTGCGCGGCGGCGAGCAGCGCGGCCAGCCCGGCCCCGCCCGGCCGCTCGCTGGCGGTCCGTTCGTCGAGCACCGGCACGGGCGCGTCCGGGGCGACCCGGCCGACCACGCCGGTGACGTCCCGGTCCAGCAGCGCGTCGCCGACCACGACCAGCGGGCGGGTCACGAGCGCACCAATCCGGTGCCCGTGGACCCGTGCCCGTTGGCGCCGTGCCCGTTGGTCGGGTGTCCGTTGGCGCCGTCCCGGCCGGTGCCGGCGGTAACGGGTGGCGGTGCCCAGCGCGCGAAGGTGCCGGCCCGGGGCGCGGGGACGGACGCGGTCGGCAGCTGCCGGATCAGCGGCAGCGCCTGGTCGACGTACTCGCACAGCAGGTGCGTGGAGACCAGGTGCAGCTCCTGCACCACCTGGCTGTCCGGGGATGGCACGGCGAGCGCGTCGTGGCACCGGTCGGCGAGCGGGTTGGGGGCGGGGCCGGTGAAGGCCCAGCAGCGCAGGCCGGTGTCGTGGCCGGCCTGGGCGGCGGTGAGGAGGTTGGTGCTGGTG